>NZ_CALWMU010000019.1:0-58024 GCF_944382095.1 Candidatus Acetatifactor stercoripullorum | reverse complement strand
AATAATTTATGTCATGCCGCTTTTAATTCCACTGAATATAACATGATCTGAATGTAGATAAAATGCGGGATAACATTCAAATAAAATAATAGCCAAGCTAGGATATCCATCCATGCTCGACTATTATCTGATAGTCTATGAAAACTAAGGAACCGCCGTGTACGGAACCGTATGCACGGTGGTGTGAGAGGTCGGCTAATCAACTAATGATTAGCCTCCTACTCGATTAATTAAGTAATTAGGCGTTTGCGAAACTTGCTTTCTGGTATCAGAAACTGGGCGTAATAACCAAAATAAGGGTGACTAGCCACTGCTTTGGAACCCGTTTTTGGTTATTATGACCAGGTTCGTGACTTTGTCAGCAAGTTTCGCAATTACTTATTTTCAGGTAATTTATGAAAGGGGATAGTATTATACTGATTCGTGGAAGGTTCTGCTGATAACATCCGCCTGCTGCTCGGGAGTCAGCTTGATAAAGTTTACAGCGTAGCCGCTGACACGGATTGTCAGCTGAGGATAATTCTCAGGGTGCTTTTGCGCGTCCAAAAGAGTATCCCTGTTTAAAACATTTACGTTCAGGTGGTGTCCGCCCTTTTGTGCGTAGCCGTCCAGAAGATTAACAAGATTATTTACCTGTGCAGTGTTTGTGCTCATAATAATACCTCCGTTTTCTAAAAACAAAAATAGTAATGATTACTGTTTATCTAAAATAAGGATAGCACCTTCTCCATTTTTTGTCTATAGGTTAAAGATATTTTTTATGTTCTTTTTTTGATACATATATTTTATGGCTGTGTCTACTGCAATCGTTTTACCGAGGCGGCAGAACAGTGCTATATATCGCAGTCAGCCATTTACCCGGGTATCATTGTTACGCCTTTGGCAGCGCAGGCTTTTTTATGTGGCGTATTATGAAAACAAATCCGAATCCTAAAACCAGAATCTGTCCAAAAAGAAGGAATATCTTGGACAGGGCTTCATATATTGTGAAAAGGGAAAAGCTGTGAGCTGGGAAGGAGGAGCAGATGACCGGAACATTGCTGCAGATGTTTCCGCTGGAGAAAAGAAGCTTTTGGCAGCAGGCGGCAGCGGAGGAAAAAAGGATTCAGGAAATCCGCTTAAGAGCCGGAAGGCCGATCTTGATTATGATGGAAGGCCGGGAATGGTATCTGGATCAGGAGGGCCGTTTTACGGACAAGCAGGCACAGGGCAGTCTTGTGACAGCAAAGGAGCTTCAGATGCTTTTACAGCATATCTGCCACGACTCCCTGTATGCCTTTGAGGATGAGCTGAGACAAGGCTTTATCACAGTAAATGGCGGACACAGAGTGGGAATTGCGGGACAGGTGGTACTTTCGGGAGACGGCAGTGTAAAAACCATAAAGCATGTCTCGTATATGAATATCAGAGTTTCCCACGAAATCAAGGGGGCTGCAGATGAGCTTCTTCCCTTGGTATACGAAAAAGGCCGCCTCAAAAATGTTCTGATTATCTCTCCCCCGGGCTGCGGCAAGACGACGCTGCTTCGGGATTTGATCCGGCAGATATCGGATGGGAATGCCTGCGCCGGGGGAATGTGTGTGGGCGTAGTGGACGAGCGCAGCGAAATTGCGGGCTCTTATCTGGGCAGCCCGCAAAATGATGTGGGCTGTCGTACGGATGTGCTGGACGCCTGTCCCAAAGCACTGGGAATGATGCTGCTTCTGCGTTCCATGTCTCCCAGAGTGATTGCGGTAGACGAGCTGGGCGGCAGAGAGGATATGGAGGCATTGCACCTGGCAGCCTCCTGCGGCAGCAGGATACTGGCCACAGTACACGGGGAGGACCTGTGGGATATTCAAAAAAAACAAGGCTTGCAAAGAATATTTGAGGATCGGCTTTTCGACTGCTTTCCCGTTTTGGGAAAGGAAAAGGGGCGTTGTGTGATTAAACGAGTTTACGGAAGGGAGGAAGCCTATGCTTCGGATTTTTGGGGCGGTTATGATTATTTCCGGCAGCCTGGGCTTGGGACTTTGGTACCGCCAGCAGTTTATCAGCCGTCTGCAGACACTGCGGGAACTGGAAGGAATTCTGGAGCTTTTTATGAGTGAAATCCGATATGGAAAGTCAACCCTTCCGGAGTGCTGTCTGCATTTGGCCGCCCGGCTTGGGGAGCCCTATGCCCAGGCTTTCCGGGATGTTTTTGAGGAAATGCAGGAAAACACTGGAGCGGGATTTTCGGAGGTGTTTTGTAGACATATGGAAGAATGTCTTGCGGCTTTGCCCGTAAAAAAGGAGGATGGGGAGAATTTTCTGCGATTTATCTCTAAAAGCAGCTATGCCGACGAAGGCATGCAGCTTAGGACTATGGAAATGAGCAGAGAGCTGCTTGCGGGGGCCATAGAGCGGGTGGAGAGGGAAAATGAGGAGAAATGCAGGCTGGCGGTGGGACTTGGGGCCATGAGCGGCCTGCTTTTGGTAATCGTCTTGTTATAGAAAAAGCTGTGCATGGGCGGAATGCGAGGAATTATGGGAGTAAGTCTGATTTTTAAAATTGCGGCGGTAGGCATACTGGTCACTATATTGAGTCAGGTATTAAAGCACAGCGGGAGGGAGGAGCATGCCTTTTTGGTCAGCCTGGCCGGTTTGATTCTGGTGCTGACATGGATTGTGCCATATATCTATGATCTGTTTCAGACGATACAGTCGCTGTTTTCCCTATAGGCAGAAAGGGGAATGGGATGGAGGAAATTATCAAGGTTGGATTTTTGGGAGTGGCAGGAGTCCTTTTGGCAGTGCAGTTTAAAGGGCAGAAGCCGGAATACGGCATTTACATCGGATTTGCCATAGGGATTTTAATCTTTTCTTATGTGCTGCGCCAGGTGGAGGCTGTGGTGAACCAGCTTGGGCTGATTCAGAAATATCTGGGCGGGGCCCAGAGCTATCTGGCTATCCTGCTTAAGGTGGTGGGCATTACCTATATCTGTGAATTCAGCTCCGGCATCTGCAAGGACGCAGGCTATGGGGCCATTGCAGATCAAATAGAGATTTTGGGGAAGCTGTCCGTTATGTTCGCAGGACTTCCCATTCTTTTTGCAGTGATTGAACAGATTCAGAGCTTTGCAGGATAGCTGACCTGCGGGCAGGTTTGTGGCTGCGCTGACGCCACAAAATCAGGATGGGCAGAAGGCAGCGCAGAAATGAGGAGAAGCATGATTGAGCTGGAAAGCATATGGGAGGATTACGGCCTGGACAAACTGCAGGAGGGAATGCGTACGCTTTTTCCCGAAAGCTCCATTTCCCTCTCGGATTTGATGAGTGAGATTATGACGGGGGATATTCTGGGAGCACTTTCTAAGCTGCTGCAAGGAAGCATTGCCGGTATCGCAGGACAGCTTACAGGCATGAAGAATATTTTTGTCTGGCTTTTGGTGCTGGGGATTGTGTCGGCCCTGATGGCTCATTTTGTGGAGGTGTTTGACAGGCATCAGATTGCGGATATGGCTTTCTATTTTATGTATCTGCTTTTTTCTGCCATTCTTTTGAAATGCTTTTCCCAGGCAGCACAGACTGCGGTGGAAACCATTGAAAATATCGTATTGTTTATCAAGCTTTTGGTGCCCACCTATCTGATCGCCGTGGGAGTGTCTACGGGAAGTACCACAGTGGGGGCGTATTATCAGCTGCTTTTGCTGATCATATACGGAGTGGAAAATATTCTGACGGGGGCTGTAATCCCCTTTGTGTACAGTCATGCCATGCTGTCTGTGATCAATGGAATCTGGATGGAGGAAAAGCTGAACCTTCTCATTGAGCTTTTGGAAAAGGGAATCGGCTGGGTGCTAAAGGCAGCCCTGGGAGTGGTGACAGGCGTCAGTGTCTTTCAGGCGGTGATCACGCCAGTGATTGATTCGGTGAAGGCCTCCACACTGCAAAAGGTGATCTCTGCCATTCCCGGTATAGGAAACGCGGCGGATGGAGTAGTGGAGCTTGTGGCGGGCTCGGCGGTGGTCATCAAAAACACCATTGGTATTGCGCTGCTTATTCTGCTGCTTCTTTTGTGCGCGGCTCCCCTTTTAAAAATCTTCTGCATAGCCTGTCTGCTGAAAGGTGCGGCGGCCTTTATGGGGCTTGTGAGCGATAAACGGATCACGGCCTGCGCCAATAGAACGGGGGATGCAGGTATGCTGCTGTTCCGGACTACGGGCACAGCCCTTTTGCTGTTTCTGGTTACCTTATCCATTGTGGCAACGGCCACCAACAGGGGATTTTAATATGCAGTCGGAGTTTTTTAAGGCAATCTGCCAGATGGGCATTTTTATGATTTGCGCCCAGAGTATTGTACATTTCAGGCCCAATGCCTCTTATGAAAAGTATTTGAAGCTTTTGGTGGGCGTGCTGCTTTTGATCCAGATTTTCCTGCCGGTGAGCAGACTTTTGTTTGGGGACGGTTCGGAGGCGTTTCTGATGAGTGTGCAGGAGTTTGAAACAGATCTGCAAAAGAGCATGGATGAGGCTTTAGACCAGGCTGATCAGTCCCAAAGGCTTTTGGAGCAGATGACCCTGGAGGAGGTGAGAAAAAGCATAGAGGAGCAGCAGGCAAATGATCAGGCGGGAGAGATGCAAAAAGAACCGGAAGGGGGACAGGAGCATTCGAGGGAATCCGCAGAATCCACAGAGGCTGTGGAACCCCCGGCCTCCATTTATGTGGAGCCGGTGGAGGAGATACGCATACAGTCGGGCGGGGAGGATGAATGAAGGATGCGCAAGGACAGGAAAGAGACATGGAAACAATGGATGGAGAAAAAGGGAATCCATAAGTGGTTTCAGAGAGATAATCTTATCATATTGATTCTTTCGGGGGTTTTGCTGTTTATCATTGCCCTGCCCACCAAAGACGGGGAGGAGAGCGGGCTTTCTAACAGTCAGACCCAAAGTGGTGGAGAGAATCCCCTGACCCAGGAGGAAAGGGCAGAGAATGAGGCTTCATTGGGGCAGGAATCTCTGGAGGAAGCCCAAAACACCAGAGAGGACTATTGCGCATATCTGGAAAAAAGGCTTGAAGAGACTCTTTCCGGCGTTTCCGGTGTGGGAAAGGTGAAGGTGATGATCACATTAAAATCCTCCGAGGAGCTGGTAGTGGAAAAGGATACTCCTGTGAGCCGCTCCAGCACCAATGAGGAGGACTCCCAGGGGGGGAGCCGTATTTTAAACCAGATGGAAAGCTCAGAGAGCACTGTGTACAAAACCCAGGACGGTGACAGCGAGCCTTATGTGGTGAAAACCCTTCTGCCCGAGGTGGAAGGAGTGGTTGTGGTGGCCCAGGGGGCCGGGACCGGAACCATAGACAAAAGCGTTACGGAGATCGTACAGGCATTATTTGACATTGAGGCCCATAAGGTGAAGGTGGTGAAAATGGAAAGCGACAGGTAGCATATATCCTTATGACAGGTCATACAATAAAGTAGTAAAGTTGAGAAAAGGGAGAGTACCGTGAAAAACTTAATTAAGAAGAATCAGCTTATGATCACCGCACTTGCCATCATGATAGCGATTGCAGGGTATTTACAGTTTGCGGGAACCAATCTTGAAGAGGAATATCTGACCGTGGAGGATCAGGCTGCGGATGCCGGCGACGCAAGCGCCGTAGATTCCACGGGAGTGATCACCGAAAACTACACGGCGGAGGGAGTGGAGGAGGCAGCCTTGACAGATGGACTGCTTGACTTGTCAGAGGAGGATATTCTGTCCTCAGAGGTAACGGAAATAGAAAGTCTGGATTCCGAGTCGGATGTGATCGCCGAGGACTACCTGGATACGGATATGGAGGTGGCCGAGGCTGCTCCTGAGGAGGGGGAGGTACCGGGGGAGGCAGTGTTTACCTCAGGAGCCGGAGTTACCGTCCTTTCGGAGGCGAAGCTTTTAAAGGAACAGACCAGAGCAAAAAACAAGGAGACGTTATTGGAGATTATCAACAGCACTGCCTTAAGCGATGAGCAGAAGCAGGATGCTGTAAATAGTATGGTGGAGATGACAGAGGTGGCCGAGAAAGAGGCGGCGGCAGAGATTCTGCTGGAGGCCAAGGGCTTTACCGACGTGGTGGTGAGTATCAATGGCGACGCCGTAGATGTGGTGGTAAACGCCGCAGAGCTCACTGACGCCCAGAGAGCGCAGATTGAGGATATCGTAAAGAGAAAAACAGATATTGCCGCGGAAAATATTGTGATCAGCACGGTTGTCCAGTAAAAAGCGTGTAAAATACATAAAGTTGTGTTATACTGAGCGAAAAGGGCCCTGTCAGGGCCCGGGGGAAGAGAGACGAAAGGACAAAATTACATGAAGAGAGTTTTTTTGATTGTATTGGACAGCTTTGGGATCGGGGCCATGGAGGATGCGCCTTCTTATGGGGACGTGGATGTGAATACCCTAAGAAGCGTATCCAAAAGCCCGTATTTTCATATGCCTAACATGGGAGAACTGGGACTTTTTCATATTGACGGTGTGACAGTGGGAGAAAGAGGCGGCGTTTCTAAGGGGGCCTATGCGCGGATGACGGAGGCCTCCAAGGGAAAGGATACCACCATAGGACACTGGGAGATTGCGGGAATCTATTCTCCTAAGCCGCTGCCTGTGTATCCGAAGGGCTTTCCTGAGGAGGTGCTTGCCCCCTTTAAAAAGGAAACGGGCAGAGGGGTGCTGTGTAACCTGCCCTATTCCGGCACGGAGGTCATACAGAGGTACGGGGACGAGCATATGAGGACGGGAGATTTGATCGTTTATACCTCTGCGGACAGTGTGTTCCAGATTGCGGCCCACGAGCAGGTTGTCCCTGTAGAACAGCTGTATGAGTACTGCCGCATTGCAAGAAGGATTCTTACGGGAGAGCATGGCGTGGGAAGAGTGATTGCCCGTCCCTTTACAGGGCCGGAGGGCGGTCCTTTTACGAGAACAGGGGGGCGGCATGATTTTTCTATCCTGCCGCCCTCGGTTACCATGCTGGATCAGCTCAAGGACAGCAATAAAGAGGTGATTGCTGTGGGAAAGATACAGGATATTTTTGCGGGAAAGGGCATTACCAGATCCATCTTCACAGGGGGAAATGAGGAGGGAATTACCCGTACGCTGGAATGCCTGGAGGAGGATTTTGAGGGCTTATGCTTTGTGAATCTGGTGGATTATGATATGCTGTACGGACACAGAAGAGATGTGGACGGCTATGCAAAAGCTCTTTCCTATTTTGACCAAAGGCTGCCTGAAATTTTGGGAAAAATGAGGGAAGAGGATATTCTGATGCTGACGGCAGATCATGGCTGCGATCCTGCTTATACAAAGACTACAGACCATACCAGGGAGTACACGCCTTTTCTGATGTATGGAAAGGGAGTGAAGCCGGGGAATCTGGGGACACGGAAAACCTTTGCAGATATAGGGGCAACTGTGTTACAATATTTTTCGATTGCGCCGCAGTTTGCCGGAACGGGCATGCTGCAGAATGAGTTACATGGAGGACACGAAAGTGAGTGATTATACAGAAGAAATTAACCGCCGCCGCACCTTTGCCATTATTTCCCATCCGGATGCGGGCAAAACTACTCTTACGGAGAAATTTCTCCTTTACGGCGGAGCCATCAACCTGGCTGGAAGCGTGAAGGGAAAGGCCACTGCAAGACATGCGGTGTCGGACTGGATGCAGATTGAAAAGGAGAGGGGAATTTCTGTCACCTCTTCGGTGCTGCAGTTTGAATACGACGGCTACTGCATTAATATTCTGGATACGCCGGGACACCAGGATTTCTCGGAGGATACCTACCGGACTTTGATGGCGGCGGACTCTGCGGTTATGGTGATCGATGCCTCCAAGGGCGTGGAGGCTCAGACAAGAAAGCTGTTTAAGGTCTGTGTCATGAGAAAGATACCCATTTTTACCTTTATCAATAAGATGGACAGAGATGCAAATGATACCTTCGAGCTCTTGGACGACATTGAAAAGGAGCTGGGCATTGCCACCTGCCCGGTAAACTGGCCTATCGGTTCCGGGAAGGCATTCAAGGGCGTGTACGACAGGGAGAAAAAGTGTGTGATTTCCTATTCGGATACGGAAAAGGGGACGAAGGAAGGCACGGCCACGGAGATTCCCGTGGAAAATGAGGAAAAGCTGCGACAGATGATCGGAGATGAGGCGGCGGACAAGCTTTTGGAGGAGATTGAGCTTTTGGACGGCGCCAGCGCTCCCTTTGATTTGGAGCAGGTCAGAAGCGGGGACCTGACCCCGGTGTGCTTTGGCTCGGCCTTAACCAATTTTGGTGTGGAAATCTTTTTGCAGCATTTTCTGAAAATGACCACTACTCCCTTGCCCAGAAAGGCGGATATTGGGCTGATCGACCCGGCGGAGCATGATTTCAGCGCCTTTGTATTTAAGATTCAGGCCAATATGAACAAGGCCCACCGGGACAGGATCGCCTTTTTGCGCATCTGCTCCGGCAAATTTGACGCCCAGATGGAGGTGCGCCATGTGCAGGGCGGGAAAATTATGCGGCTTTCCCAGCCCCAGCAGATCATGGCTGACGAACGAAAAATTCTGTCCGAGGCTTACGCCGGAGATATCATCGGCGTGTTTGATCCGGGAGTATTCTCCATAGGGGATACCATATGTATGCCCAAGGAGAATTTCCGGTATGAGGGAATCCCTACCTTTGCGCCGGAGCATTTCGCCAGAGTGCGGCAGCTGGATACCATGAAGCGCAAGCAGTTTGTAAAGGGAATAGAGCAGATTGCCCAGGAGGGCGCCATCCAGATTTTCCAGGAGTTTAATACGGGATTTGAGGAGATCATTGTGGGAGTGGTAGGCGTTTTGCAGTTTGACGTGCTGCAGTATCGGCTGAAAAACGAATACAATGTGGAGATTCGTCTGGAAAACCTGCCCTATGAGCATATCCGCTGGATTGAAAACAAGGACGAGATAGATATCTCCAAGCTGACGGGAACCTCCGACATGAAGAAGGTGAAGGATATGAAGGGAAATCCGCTTCTTTTGTTTGTCAATTCCTGGAGTGTGGGCATGACCCTGGACCGCAATAAGGGATTAATTCTGTCGGAATTCAGCCGAAACTAAGATTGACATGGAGTTTTTGCATGAAAAAGGGAGCATTGACGGGCCGATTTGTACTTTTGCTTTTCCTGCTTGTCCTTTTGTGGACAGGCTGCGCAGCGAGTGAGCTTTTTTGGGAAGGGGGAGCCGGGGAAACGGCATCCCTGGAAGCTGCTTTGGAAAATCCACAGACAGCCGTTCCAAAGCAGGAGGAGACGGATGCACAGCCGCCAGGAGAGACACAGGCGTCTGGCGAGAGCGGGGAGGAGACTGTCTCCTTTTTGTGGGAGGGAGCTTCTTTCGTGTCTCATTTTGCCTTTGACAGTCTGACGGATGCTCAGAAACAGTGGTATCGGGACATAGAAAAAAGTCTGGGAGCCATGGAAGAAACCGCGCGTCTGTCCCAGGAGGGGATTGAGGCCGGACTGGACGAGACCTGCATCGACCAGATTTTTCAGTGTGTGCTTATAGATCATCCGGAGCTTTTTTATGTGGAAGGCTATACCTATACGAAGTATGAAAGGGGCGGCAGTCTGTTAGCTATTGATTTTTCCGGCACTTATAGCATGGACAGCCAGTCTGCCCTGACAAGGAAGGAAGCAATCGAGGCGGGGGCGGCGGTTTACCTTTCGGGAATCGCGGCGGAGTCCTCTGAATATGAAAAGGTGAAATATGTTTATGAGACCTTGATCAGGAATACGGACTATGACCTGAATTCCGTGGACAATCAGAATATTTATTCGGTATTTGTAAACCATTTGTCTGTGTGCCAGGGCTACGCAAAGGCCGCGCAGTATCTGCTCAACAGGCTGGGCGTGGAGTGCACGCTGGTGATGGGAACGGTGGATACGGGCGAAGGACATGCCTGGAATCTGGTGAAGGTGGATGGGAGCTATTATTATGTGGACGCTACCTGGGGAGACGCTTCCTACCGGCTGGAGAGCCCGGAGGGCGTGGAGGATGCGCATATGCCGGATATCAATTACGACTATCTGTGTGTTACCACCAGGGAGCTTCTGCGTACCCACACCCTGGGAGGTGTGGTGCCCATGCCGGAGTGCACAGCTGTGGAGGCCAACTATTATGTCAGGGAGGGGGCGCTGTTTACCTCCTATGACAGAGAGCAGATGAAAGCCTTGTTTGACCGGGCGGCCAGCCAGGGAAAGAGTGATGTGACGGTGAAGTGCTCGGACAGTGCATGCTTTCAGGAGATTTTGTCTGCGCTGATAGAAGGGCAGGAGATATTTGATTATCTGTCCAGCGAAAGCGGCACCATTGCCTATGCCCACAATGAGAAGCAGCTGTCCCTGACATTTTGGGTGACAAATGAGCAGTGAGTGTGGTATACTTATACATTATAGAATGATACAGGAGGAAGCTTGTATGGAAAGAGAAATAGATAAAAATGCCGTTTTGCTGAAGTCTGATGAAAATATAGGACAGGTTCAGATTGCCGATGACGTGGTAGCTATGATTGCCTCCCTGGCAGCCACTGAGGTGGAGGGCGTGAACGCCATGGCCGGCAATATCACCAACGAGCTTATGAGCAAGGTGGGGGTAAAGAACCTTACAAAGGGTGTAAAGGTGGACGTGTTAGAGGGGAATGTGACGGTGGATCTGGCAGTCACCATGGAATATGGCTACAACATTCCCGCCACCTGCCAGCAGGTGCAGCAGAAGGTGAAGGCTGCTATTGAAAACATGACGGGGCTTACCTGCAGTGATGTGAATATCCGCATTGTCGGTGTGAAAGTAAAATAGAAGCAGGATGGGGACAGGATAAGCAGATGGGACGACACGAACAGAGGGAACAGGTTTTTCTGCTGTTATTCCGCGAAGAGTTTCATGCGCGGGAGGAAATGCCGGAGCAGGTGAAGCTGTTTCTGGAGGATAACGAGGCGATAGTCCTTGATAAGGACGCTTCTTATGTTACTGAAAAGTATGAAAGGATTCAGGAAAAGCTGCCTGAGCTGGACCGGATCATAGGAGAAAAGACAGAGGGCTGGGATACGAAGCGTATAGGTAAGGTGGAGCTTACGGTGCTGCGTATTGCAGCCTATGAGATTCTTTTTGACGAGGATATTCCAAATGGCGTGGCCATCAATGAGGCGGTGGAAATTGCCAAGAAATATGGTCAGGAAACATCCGGAAGATTTGTAAACGCCATACTGGCGAAGCTGGTAAAGACAGGTGAGGAAAATTCGTAGCGTTTATACCGTCGGACAACTGAATGCCTACATCAAAAATATGTTCACGCAGGATTATCTTCTGCAGTCACTCTTTGTGAAGGGAGAGGTCAGCAACTGCAAGTATCATTCCTCTGGACATATTTATTTTACATTAAAGGACCCTAAGGGTACCATAAACTGTGTTATGTTTGCCGGGAACCGTTCGGGCCTTTCTTTTCGTCTGGAACAGGGACAGCAGGTGGTTGTGGGGGGGACAGTTGACGTCTATGAGCGGGATGGTAAATACCAGCTTTACGCAAAGGAGATCATACTGGATGGCTCCGGCCTTTTGTATGAGAAGTTTGAGCGCCTGAAGCGGGAGCTTATGGAGCTTGGGATGTTTGCCCCGGAGTATAAAAGACCCATTCCCAAATACATTAAAACTCTGGGCGTGGTCACTGCAGATACGGGAGCTGCAGTGCGGGATATCATCCAGATTGCCTCCAGACGAAACCCTTATGTGCAGATCATTCTCTACCCGGCCATTGTCCAGGGAGAGGCTGCGCCGGAGAGTATTGTCCGGGGGATCCAGGCCCTGGAGCGTCAGGGAGTGGATGTGATGATTGTGGGCAGAGGAGGAGGCTCCATAGAGGATCTGTGGGCCTTCAACGAGCGCCAGGTGGCCCAGGCTGTCTTTGACTGCTCCATCCCCATTATTTCCGCAGTGGGGCATGAGACGGACACCACCATCATTGATTACGTGGCGGACTTAAGAGCGCCCACCCCCTCCGCCGCCGCAGAGCTTGCGGTTGCGGATATCCGGGAGATTCTTCAGACCATTTCTGGTTTTGCGGACAGGCTCAATGGATTGATGGACCAGAGACTGCGGGCACAAAGACAGCGGGTGCAGCATTTGGAAAAGCTTTTGAAAATGGGAAGTCCCTTTGGCCGCATTCGGGAAAAAAGAACCCTTTGCATGAATCTTGAGGAGCGTCTGCAGGAGAGAATCCAGGGGATACTTAAGAATAAAAGGAATGAGCTGGCTTTATATACTGAGAGAATGAAGGGGCTGTCTCCTCTGGAAAAGCTAAACAGCGGATTTTCTTTTGTGGCGGATTTAAGGGGAAACAATATCCGTTCTGTCTCACAGGTGGAGCCGGGGGAGGCTTTGCGGATTCATGTAAGGGACGGCGTAATCTGCGCCCAGGTCACCGGAAAGGAAGAAAACAGATGAACAGGGAAGAGGAAAAGCAGCAGGAAAGACCGGGACTGGAGGAAAACTTTGAAATGCTTCAGGAAACCATTGCACAGCTGGAGCGGGAGGATATTTCTTTGGAGGAAGCCTTCGAGGCTTACAGCAGGGGAATGGCCCTCTTAAAGGAATGCAATGATCAGATTGACGGAGTGGAAAAAAAGGTTTTGAAGCTGAGCGGACAGGGACAGCTGGAGGAGCTATAGGGACATGGAAGAACAAAAATTTGAAGCGCTTTTACAGGAAAAGACAGCGGAAATTGAGAAAATCCTTACAAGGTATCTTCCCAGAGAGGAAGGGTATGCAAAAACGGCAGCCCAGGCCATGAATTACAGCCTGATGGCAGGGGGAAAGCGTTTGAGACCCCTTTTGATGCAGGAGACTTATGGGCTTTTTGGGGGGAAAGAGGACAGCCTGATTGAGCCCTTTATGGCTGCCATTGAGATGATACATACCTATTCCCTGGTGCATGACGATCTTCCTGCCATGGACAATGACAAGTACCGCAGAGGGCGCAAAACCACATGGGCTGTCTACGGGGAAGGCATGGGAATTTTAGCGGGAGACGGGCTGCTCAATTATGCCTTTGAGACGGCGCTTAAGTCCATTGGGGATGACTGGGAGACAGAGAAGAAAGAAGCGCTGGATACTGACAGGCTGCTGGCAGTGCTGAGAGCCCTTAAGGTGATAGGGAAAAAGGCGGGCATATATGGCATGATCGGCGGCCAGACGGCGGATATTGATGCGGAAGAGATAAAGGAACCTTTAAGCAGGGAACATCTTATGTTTATACATGAGAACAAGACGGCGGCGCTGATTCAGGCGTCTATGATGACAGGAGCCATTCTGGCGGGAGCATCAAGAAAGCAGGTGCAGGCTGTGGAGCAATGTGCCTGGAACATTGGTATTGCCTTTCAGATACAGGATGATATTCTGGACGTCACCGGGGACAGCAGAGAGCTTGGCAAGATGGCTGGAAGCGATGCACAAAACAACAAGCAGACCTATGTGACGGTATGGGGGCTTGAGAGAGCCGGCGCGGACGTGGAAAAGCTTTCCGGGGAGGCGGCAGACATTCTGGAAAAGCTGCCGGGAGATCATGAATTCCTGGAACAGCTGATCCGGTATTTGATCCACCGCCGCAAATAAAGGTACGGTAACGACAGAGGTTGAACGCTATGCTGCTTGAAAAGATAGAGAATGTAAACGATATCAAAAAGATAAACAAGGAGGACTACAGCGCCCTGGCCCAGGAGATCAGAAACTTTTTGATCGAAAAAATCAGTGTCACAGGCGGACATCTGGGCTCCAATCTCGGGGCGGTGGAGCTTACCATGGCCCTGCACCTGGCGCTGAATCTTCCCGAGGATAAAATTATCTGGGATGTGGGGCATCAGTCCTACACCCACAAAATTCTCACCGGACGTAAGGACGGCTTTGACGGCTTGCGCCAGTTTCATGGCATAAGCGGTTTTCCCAAAAGAAAAGAAAGCATATGCGATGCCTTTGATACGGGGCACAGCTCCACCTCCATCTCGGCTGGTCTGGGCCTTGTGAAGGCCAGGGACATCAAGGGAGAAAAAAGCACCATTGTGTCTGTGATCGGCGACGGCTCCCTGACGGGAGGAATGGCCTATGAGGCCTTGAACAATGCGGCCAAGCTGGAGACGAATTTTATCATTATTTTGAATGACAATAATATGTCTATTTCTGAAAATGTGGGCGGTGTGTCAAAATACTTGAACAACATCCGCACGGCGTCCAGCTATCTGGACTTAAAGGAGGGAATCTACAACGCCTTAAAGGGCACCCGTACGGGGGACAACATGGTGAACAGGCTGCGACGGGCTAAGAGCAGCTTTAAGCAGCTGGTAATTCCCGGTATGCTTTTTGAGGATATGGGTGTCACTTATCTGGGCCCGGTGGACGGGCACGACATCGACGGACTGGTGCGGGTGATACAGGAGGCAAAAAGGGTGAAGGGGGCCGTAATGATTCACGCTATCACCCAGAAGGGGAAGGGATACGCGCCGGCGGAGAGGCATCCCGCCAGATTTCACGGGGCGGAGCCCTTTGACATCGAGACAGGCATTCCCTCCCACCCCAGAAACGAAGCCAATTACACGGATGTGTTTTCCACTGTTATGTGTAAGCTGGGACAGCGGGATCAGAGAATTGTGGCCATCACCGCGGCCATGCCCGACGGGACGGGACTGAAGCGGTTCCGGAATATGTATCCACAGCGTTTTTTTGACGTGGGAATTGCCGAGGAGCATGCGGTGACCTTTGCAGCGGGACTTGCGGCGGGAGGCTTAAGGCCCATTGTGGCGGTTTATTCATCCTTTCTGCAAAGGGCTTATGACCAGATTCTTCATGACGTTTGTATTCAGAATCTGCCGGTGATTTTTGCCATTGACAGAGCGGGGCTGGTAGGCAGCGATGGGGAGACCCATCAGGGTATTTTTGATTATACCTATCTGTCTGGAATCCCCAATATGCACATCTGCGCGCCAAAAAATAAGTGGGAGCTGTCCGACATGCTGAAATTTGCCCTGCAGCTTGAGCTTCCCATAGCCATACGCTATCCCAGGGGCACAGCTTATGCGGGTCTGAAAGAATTCCGCGCGCCCATAGAATACGGAAGGGCGGAATGGATTTACAAAGAGAGCGGGATTGCGCTGTTTGCAGTGGGCAGTATGGTAAAGACGGGAGAGCGGGTGAGAGAGCTGTTAAAGGCAAAGGGCTATCAGGCCAGCCTGATCAACGGCCGTTTTATAAAGCCCATAGATGAGCCTGCAGTGATGGAGGCCTGCAGGGATCATAAACTCATTGTTTCCCTGGAGGAGAATGTGGCCTGTGGAGGATATGGAGAGAAGATACTGGATTGCATGAACCGAAATGGGAAAAACAATTTGTATCTGAATATCAGTATCCCGGACGCTTATGTGGAGCATGGGAATGTGGAGGTGCTTAAGCAGGCAGTAGGCATAGATCCACAGACCATTGTAGAGCGAATTGAGAGAAAGCTTGCAGGAGAAAACCCATGAAGGAACGTTTGGATGTGATTCTGGTCAATCAGGGATATGCACCTTCAAGAGAAAAGGCGAAGGCTGTCATTATGTCCGGAAATGTGTATGTGGACGGACAGAGGGAGGACAAGGCGGGAAGCGCCTTCGACGAGAGTAAAATACGGCTGGAGGTGCGGGGAAAGGCCCAGAAATATGTGAGCAGGGGAGGCCTTAAGCTGGAAAAGGCCATGGAAAAATGGCAGCTTTCCCTGACAGGAATGGTGTGTATGGATATCGGCGCCTCCACGGGAGGATTCACAGACTGTATGCTGCAGAACGAAGCGGCAAAGGTGTATGCAGTGGATGTGGGACATGGACAGCTTGACTGGAAGCTGCGCAATGACGAAAGGGTGGTCTGCATGGAGCAGACCAATTTCCGTTATGTTCTGCCAAAGGATATCATGGATGAGCTGGACTTTGCCAGTGTGGATGTGTCCTTTATTTCCCTGACCAAAATTTTGATTCCTGCCAGAAATCTGCTGAAGGCGGGAGGGCAGATGGTGTGTCTGATCAAGCCTCAGTTTGAGGCAGGCAGGGAGAAGGTAGGCAAAAACGGCGTGGTCAGGGAGCCGAAGGTCCACAGGGAGGTTATTGAGAAAATCGTGGATTTTGCGGACAGTATTGGCTTTGCTGTAAGGGGGCTTGATTATTCCCCTATCAAGGGACCGGAGGGAAACATCGAATATCTGCTGCTTTTGTGCAAGGAAAAGGAGCCCCCGGAGGAGATAAGAGAGCTTGGCGAGAAAGAGGCGCAGATGTGCCTGGAGCAGATTCAGGCATCAAAGACCGGATTGTCCCAGAGGGAGGAATGGCAGAAAATCATTCAGGAAACGGTTAAAAATTCACATCAGCTGTAGGGGGTCCATATGAAGCATTTTCTGATTTACACCAATAGACACAAGGACAAAAATCTGGCGGCCACGGAGCGCATCCGGTCCTATCTTCAGCAGAAGGGCCAGAGGGTTACTGCGCTGATACGGGAGCCGGAATATAAAAACCGTTATGAAAAGGATTGTGAGGAAGCGCCGGACATTCCGCCGGGAGTGGACTGCATGATCGTGCTGGGAGGAGACGGCACCGTGCTGCAGGCGGCCCGAGAGACCAAAAAGCTGCTCATCCCTATTATCGGCGTAAATCTGGGGACTCTGGGCTACATGACGGAAATTGAGCCTGGAAATCTGGAGGAGGCCTTAGAGAGGCTTATCCGGGGGGATTATGAGCAGGAAAGCCGTATGATGTTAAACGGCAAGGTCTGCTTTCAGGACAAAAGAGAGGACGAGGGCTGGGCGTTAAATGACATTGTCATATCCAGAAGCGGCTCCCTGCAGATCATAAAATTCAACATTTATGTAAACGGCCAGTTTTTGAACAATTATAACGCGGACGGCATGATTGTGACCACGCCCACAGGCTCCACGGGCTATAATCTCTCTGCCGGGGGGCCCTTAGTAGAGCCCAGGGCAAAGCTGATTATGCTGACGCCTATCTGTCCCCATACTTTGAACCAGAGAAGTATTATCCTGTCCCCGGATGATGTGATTGAGATTGAGATACCAAAGGGAAGAGACGGGCGTATGCAGACAGTGGAGGCAAACTTTGACGGAAGCCATGTGATACCGCTGTGCACGGGGGATCATATCCGCATTGTAAAATCCGAGAAGATAACAGAGTTTATTCAGTTAAATCAGGTGAGCTTTCTTGAGGTGTTACATAAAAAAATGAGCGAAAACTAGGATAGGAGGGGCCGGACAAATGAAGAAAATTCGTCACCGAAAAATTATAGAGCTGATTGAAAAACACGATATTGAGACTCAGGAGGAGCTTGCGGGCTATTTAAAGGAGGCGGGCTTTTCCGTGACACAGGCCACTGTTTCCAGGGATATCAGAGAATTGAAGCTGTCTAAGGTTCCCTCCGGGAACGGGAAGCAGAAATATGTGGTTTTAAAGCAGGAGGACAGTCATCTTGGAGATAAGTATATCAGAGTGCTCAAGGACGGCTTTGTGTCCATGGACATGGCCCAGAATATTCTTGTGGTAAAGACCGTATCAGGCATGGCAATGGCGGTGGCTGCAGCGGTTGACGCCATGAAATTCCCTGAGATTGTGGGGTGCATCGCGGGGGACGACACCATAATGGTGGCTGTGCGCACGGTGGAGGAGACCAGAGCACTGATGGACAAAATACATGCTATGATAGATAGGTAAAATGATGCTGGGGGGTAAAAGGGGGTTCGACCATAAGTGGTTGGAAGCGTTTGCTCTTTGCAGGAGTCTTAGCTGTTCTTGGTGTTGGCAAATTTGCGTTGTGAGAAAAAAATCCGCATGTTTGAGCGAAGCGAGTTCGGATTTTTTTGAACGAAATTAGCAAATTTGCCAATTCCTAGTGCAGCTTGACTCCAAAGTCGCAAACGATTCCAGCTATTTATGGTCGAAATCCTCTTTGCCCCAGCATCATAAACAGGGTGTTATGTATCATCGGAGAAGGTACATAAGGAGAGATTAGTATGCTGCAGAGTTTACACGTGAAAAATCTTGCGCTGATGGAGGAAACGGAAGTGGAATTCGGCCGGGGCCTGAATATCCTGACGGGAGAGACCGGCGCGGGAAAATCCCTTTTGATGGGTTCTGTAAATTTGGCCCTGGGAGGCAAGTTTGAGAAGGAAATGCTCAGGAAGGGTGCCCAGAGCGCTCTGGTGGAGCTTATTTTTTCCGGGGATGAAAGGGTGCAGGAGAAACTGCGGGAAATGGATTTGGAGCCTTCGGAGGATGGGAGCGTGGTGATCAGCCGCAGGATGCAGGTGGGAAAAAGCGTCTGCAGGATCAACGGGGAAACGGTGACGGCCAGGCAGGTCAAGGAGCTTGCAGAGCTTTTGATCGACATTCACGGACAGCATGAGCATCAGTCACTGCTGAACAAAAAAAAGCATATGGAAATTCTGGATGCCTTCTGCGGAGCGGAATTTGATGCTCTGGCAAAAGAGACGAAAGAAGCCTACAGCCTGTGTCATACGCTGCAAAAAAGGCTGGATGAGGAATCCATGGACGAGGAGACCAGAAGGAGGGAGCAGACCCTTGCGGAATTTGAGCTTAAGGAGATAGAGGAGGCAAGGCTGGTTCCCGGCGAGGACGAAGCTTTGGAGCAGGAGTACCGCCGCATGATAAACAGTAAAAAGATTGCGGAAAATCTTGCGGAAAGCTATCAGTATACCTGCAATGAGTCCGAGAGCGGGGCGGGCAGCAGCTTAAGCCGGGCTCTCCGGGCTTTAAGGAGCGTATCCTCCTATGATCCCAGGCTGGAGGAGCTGGAGCGGCAGCTGGAGGAGATTGACAGTCTTTTGGCGGATTATAACCGGGATGTATCGGAGTATATAGATGACAGTGAATTTGATCAGGAGGATTTCCAGAGGACGGAGGAGAGGTTAAATACTTTAAACCGTTTAAAGGGAAAATATGGCGCTTCCATAGAGGAGGTGCTTTCCTATGGGGACTCCAGAAAAGAGCTTTTGGAAAAGCTCTCTGATTATGACGCATATAAGGCGCAGCTTGAAAAAGAGCTTGCACAGGCCCGGGAAGTTTTGCAAAAGGCCTGCGGGCGGCTGACAAAGCTTCGCAAAAAAAATGCCCTTCTTCTGCAGGAGCAGTTAAGGGAGGCTTTGGTAAACCTGAATTTTTTGACGGTTCAGTTTGAGATATTGGTGGAGTCTGCAAAGCAGCTTACTCCACAGGGAGGGGACGAGGTGTCCTTTTTGATCTCCACAAACCCGGGAGAGAGCCTGAAGCCCTTAAATCAGGTGGCAAGCGGGGGTGAGCTGTCCCGGATTATGCTGGCCATAAAAACGGTGCTGGCGGGAAAGGATGACATTGATACCCTGATCTTTGACGAGATTGACGCGGGCATCAGCGGAAAGACCGCATGGAGGGTTTCGGAGCAGTTAGACACTGTAGCCCACGGACATCAGGTGATCTGCATCACCCACCTTCCCCAGATTGCGGCCATGGCGGATACTCATTTTGTGATTGAGAAAAGCAGCGTGGAGGACAATACCATTACGGACATCCGCAAATTGGACGAGGAGGAAGGGCTTTCAGAGCTTGCCAGGCTTTTAGGGGGAGATACGCTGACCGAAGCGGCGCTCTCCAATGCAAGGGAAATGCGGGCCCAGGCCCTTGCCCACAAAAATTAAAAGCCTTTCTGCTTTAGTGCGCTTACAAGCTGCACATAAAATTCCCGTACGTCGAATTCCGGGAGATTTTCCCGGTTGAGGTCAATCATGTCTCCGTGGGAAATGCCGCGGGTTCCCTTTACGGTCAGACATTGGTAGGACTGGCCCCATACGAAGGATTTTTCGCTGACAAGTCCATCGTTGCTTCCCTCGAAATAGCGGCAGAGGTGATAGGTGAAGTTTAGAGGGAACCGCCCGCCTCGGGCCACATTCAGCTTAGAGCCCACACTTTGGTAGAAAACGCCTGGAGCATCAGGCGTTTTTTGATTGAAATCGGCACAAAAGGCGCTGGTGAGATTATTTACAGCGGCCAGAAAATCCGGTCTGGGATCACCCAGCTTTTTTAAAGCTGCATTGTAGGCTGCCGCCACCATGTTTTTTTGCTTTTCCGGAATCTTTCCAAGGAGATAATCTGCGAATTCACAGCCTCTGTGAGGGGTGTTTATGGTGGTCAGAGAGGCCACCAGGGAGGCGATGCCGGGCAGCGTAAGGGCCTGCCTGCAGTCTAAGCCGCCCTTGGAATGGGCGATGAGATTCACCTTTTCACAGCCAGTCTGCGATACGATCTCCAAAATCCTGTCCGCAATTTCTCTGCCGCTGTCTGCTACGGAGGCTGCAGACTGATGCTGTCCATAGAAAATCACTGCGCCGTTTTCCTGAAGTTCCTTCGGAATACGTCCCCAATAGTTTAAGTAGCGGAAATCCCGGAAAAACACTCCATGCACCATCAAAATAGGATATTTGGTGGCACAGACGGCCTTTTCTTTCCGCCCTCTGTTGCACAGTATTTTTTTGTTTTCAAAATCAGCCTCTCTGGAGGCTGCGTCGATGATAAAGCCCAGTACGACAAGATTGACAATGGGAATCAGTCCGCAGATAAGGCCGATGACCCGGAGGCGGATGCCGAGCTGTGTGGAGGACAGATATACCTCGATCATGCCAACCCAGAAAATCAGCGCCTCGGCCAAAACAGCCACAAGAGAGTTGATAAGCCACGACCTTGGAGCCTCCCAGATGGGGGGAAGGGGGAGCCTTCCCAGTGCGCCTGTCACAAAAAACACAATAGAAAGCACTGTGGAGGTGAGAAAGAGAATCAAAAGCTCGCTTCCCTTTGCGCAGAACCGCAGCCTGCGGGTCTTTGGCAGATTCTGATAAAAAACAGGGAATACAAGGATAAAAACAAATAAAAAGGGCACAGCCTTCATAAAGGGAGAAGAAATAAGCTCTGAAAGAAGATACAGATTGGCTCCGGCAAAGAGAACCAATGTGTACAAAAAGCGGATGCTGTTTGTATATAAAAATTTTTTCATAGGTACCTCATTTCTGCGCTTTTTTTCAATCAATGCACCTTTACTTTGCCTTCACAGACTGATTTATTATAACATGTCTTTTTGCCACATCCAATATTTTCAAAAAAATACCCCTTTCTTTTGTAAGTAAAATTTTAAAACAATCACATAATATGTTTGAATACGTGCAAACAGCAGATGGGAGTATACGATAAATGAAATTTTGGGTCAGTGAAAGCGAAAGAGTCAAAAAAGGGGCGGGAGAGGATATGGTTGTGCTGCTGCAGGACTGGAAACGCAAGATAAGGCGTTACCGCATCTACAGGCGATGCCTGTGCGCGGCATTGACACTTAGCTGTATGGCTCTTTTCGGGCTTTGCTATTATTACGTGGACAGCAGTATTCCCTCTGTTCTGCATATCAGGGCCGGACAGGAGGAAACCTTAGACCTTGGCATTCCGGCCAAGGGGGATATCGTAAGCGTCAGCGGCCAGGGGGAGAGCAATATTCCCCAGGGTGCGGTGACCATAGACCTGAATCAATCCGTCACTGTAAAGACGGGAGGCATACAAGAATATTTGATGCAGGTGAAGCTCTTTGGCTTTCTGCCCTTTAAGCAGGTGGGCATACAGGTCATAGAGGCACAGGAGCTGATTCCGGTGGGGGTTCCCATCGGGATTTACGTAAAGACAGACGGGATTTTGGTGGTGGGCGCCGGAGAATTTGTGGGCGAGGACGGTGTAAATTATTCCCCATGCAAATATATTTTGAAATCCGGTGATTATATTCAAAAGGTAAATGGGGAGACGGTGACGGAAAAGGATGATTTTATCAAGCGTATTGAGGACAGTGGGGGAAAAGAGGTGATTCTTGCCGTGGAGAGAGACGGGGAGGTCATGGAGGTAAAGGTAAAGCCGGTGCGCAGCCAGAGCGGAGATTATAAGATTGGGGTCTGGGTGCGGGACAATGCCCAGGGAGTGGGCACCATGACTTACATTGACAGTCAGGGAAATTTCGGCGCGCTGGGACATGGCATCAATGACGTTGACACCAGCACGCTGATGGACATGGACGACGGCACTCTCTACCAGACGGAAATTGTGTCCATACGAAAGGGGACCAATGGAAATCCGGGGGAAATGACCGGAATGATCGTCTATGCCGATGACAGAGTGCTGGGGGACATCACTTCAAACAGCAAGCAGGGAATTTTCGGGAACTGCAATGAACGGGCCCTTGCACTTGCGTCCCAGGAGCCCCTGCCCATTGGATTAAAGCAGGAAATTGAAGAGGGCTATGCCCAGATTCTCTGTACGGTGGACGGCACCACCAGATATTATGACATTGAAATTACGGCGGTTCATTTAGACCACGACAACATCAATCGGGGAATTGAGCTAAAGGTCACTGATCCTGAATTGATCCAGATCACCGGAGGCATTGTACAGGGCATGAGCGGTGCGCCTATTATCCAGAATGGGAAGTTTATCGGAGCAGTGACCCATGTGCTGGTACAGGACAGCACCAGAGGCTATGGTATTTTTATAGAGAATATGTTGGAAGCAGCAGAATAATCAAAGATTCATATACAGCGTGGCGATAGATGGCGTACAAACAAGACGGAACATCCTTAGTTGGATATCCCGCCTTATTGTTAAAGCTTAAAAATATCAGAATGTGTTCCGGTATCCACAAGCGTAAGCGTCAGGATGTCATTTTCAATCAGATAGACCAAAAGCCAATCCGGTTTGATATGACATTCCCGGAAACCTTTAAATTTGCCGCTTAATTCGTGATCTCGGTATTTGGCATCGAGTTGTTTGCCCTGACGAAGCGTGTCAACAACATCATCCAAAAGCGAAAGATCCAGGCCGCGTTTCTTCATGAGCTTGTAGCTCTTTTTATAAGCGGTGGTAAATTTTACTGTATACACTTATTCTTCAAGCGCCTTCCGAAGTTCATCCATACTGGTATATCCCTTGACGTCAGGATCACGGGAAATGCGTCTGGCCTCATCCATCGCATCAAGTGTGCGCTGATTGTAGCGTGGTATTTCAACACTGAAAGGGAGACCGCCTCTTAAGACACACTGATGGAGGAACAGATTCACTGCGCCGGACATGTCAAGGCCAAGTTCATTAAATAAATCTGTAGCCTGTTTTTTGATATCTGCATCAATTCTGATTTGTGTAGGTGCTGTAGCCATATAATCACCGCCTTTCAATTATATTATATATATTTTGATTTACAATGTCAATCAAAACGCAAATCAAAAGCAGAAAAGTATGAATTTATGGTAAATAGTAAAAGGAGAATCCCGTTTGTAATCCAAAAGTCCCGTTTTGTAAGCGAGATTCCCGGATTTTCATTCGCAGATTGCTATGTTATAATACATTCAGCGATAAATTTGCATGCAGAACAAGCCACAGTCTAAGATTGCAGAAGAAATCGGGACTTCTGCTCCGTATGTGACCTGAATTGTAAACAGCGGTGACAAAGTGCTGAATAATTTAGATAAGTATCATAGCAAAGGAGGATAAGTTTATGTTTGGTAAAAAGAAAAGCCTGCCATCCTATGACGCCCAGACACAGAAGCCTGTGATCAAATGCAGTATCTGTACGGGAGAACAGGTTGCAGGCTTTCGGGATATCCGCACCGGAAAATTCCAGGAGGTCATGCTGATCAAAGACCAGAAGGATTTAAAGGAGTTTCAGGAGCGGTACGGTCTAAAGGAGGTCTCCAGGGAATATTGATGTTTTCCTCTTGTGCCTGCCGCTCCTTTTCCGCAAGGGCTTCCGGCAGACCCTTTAGCGCGGCAAAAGGAAGGAATTGCTTGGCTCTTTCTGAAAGAGGCATTTTGCTTTTGGGTTTATTGGCCACTTTTGTGTCCTCCGATCTGCAGATTGCGTTCTCTTGTGGTGGCTGCCTCCATAAGATCCATTCCCCGCAGCAGGGCGTTTGGACCAAAGCGCCGTCTGATGTCCCAAACAGCCTGCTGCAGTCTGCGGTCTCTGTCCTGCTCCCTGGGAGAGGTAAACAGCTCATACTGCCGGAAGGTCTCCCGGGAAACACTGCCGAAGGAGAGGCTGAGCTTTCGGATGGGGGCGTTTTTATCTGTAATCCGCTCATAACAGCGTAGCGCGTGGGGCAGTATGCAGCGGTAGGAATTGGCGGAAACGGGGAGAGGGACGGCAGCTGTGGAGGGCTTTGGTCCCCAGTGCCAGGAATAGTCCACCGTAAGGGACAAAGACCCGGCGCAGAGCCCCTGTGCTGCCAGCTCAAGACACAGGCTGTCCACCATTTCCTTTAAAATCAGCATCCCCTCCTCATAGGTGTAGTTTCGGGGAAGCATTTGGCTGCTGCTTAGAGAGCGGCTTTTGGGAAGATAGTTTTTTATGTGGGTAATGGTCACGGGCTCCCGTCCGAAGGCGTGGTCGATCAAAAGCTCCGCATCCCGTCCGAAGGCGTGGTATAGAGGGGCCTCCTGGGACTTTGCGATATCCTCCATGGTGAAAAGCCCTATTTGGTTCAGCCTTGCCTCCATACCCTTTCCAATCCGCCAGAAGTCTGAAAGGGGCCGGTGGCGCCAGAGGCTTTTTTGGTAGCTCTCCTCATCCAGGCTGGCCAGGTTCTCTGGGGAATGCTTGGCCAGAAGGTCCAGTGCGGTTTTGGCCAGATAGAGGTTTGTGCCGATGCCTGCGGCGGAGGGAATGCCGGTGTGCCTAAGGATATCCTGCATGATTTGGCGTGCCAGGTCCTCGGGAGAGGCTTGATAGAGGGAAAGATAATCTGTAATGTCCAAAAAGGCCTCGTCCACGGAGTATACATGAATGTCCTCTTTGGCGATATATTTTAGATAGAGACCGTAAATTTCTGCGGAATAATCAATGTAGCGCTTCATTCTGGGGACTGCTGTAACATACGGGATGTGGGAGGGAATCTGAAATACCCGGCAGCGGTTTTTGACTCCCAGCCCTTTTAAGGCACAGGACACTGCAAGACAAATGGTTCCCCGGCCACGCTCTGGGTCCGCCACCACAAGAAGCGCGGAGAGAGGGTCCAGCCCCCGTTCCACACATTCTACGGAAGCATAAAAGGATTTGAAATCGATACATAAATAGACGCGTTTTTTTACCAAAAAAATCACCTGCCATTCCAGTCAAACATACGTTCCTTTTATAGTATAGCATTAAAACGTATGTTCTGGACTGGAAATTACAGGGATCTTTAAGTGTTTATTTTTTGCTCATGGCCGCCCGTTTTCTAAGGGTGGGATCCAGGATTTTTTTGCGGATGCGCAGGCTTTCGGGGGTTACCTCCAAAAGCTCATCCGTATCGATAAAATCAAGGGCCTGCTCCAGGGACAAAATTTTAGGGGGCGTCAGGCGCAAGGCTTCGTCTGCACTGGAGGAGCGGGTATTGGTCAGCTGCTTTTTCTTACATACATTCAGCTCGATGTCCTCACTGCGGCCGGTCTGTCCCACTACCATGCCTGCGTAAACCTTTTCGCCCGGTCCGATAAAGAGGGTACCCCGCTCCTGGGCGTTGTAAAGACCGTAGGTGATGGCCTCCCCGGCCTCGAAAGCGATCAGAGACCCTAACTTGCGGTACTGGATATCTCCTTTGTAGGGGCCGTAGCCGTCAAAAACAGTGTTTAAAATACCATTTCCCTTGGTATCGGTCATAAACTCGCCCCGATAGCCGATGAGTCCTCTGGCGGGAATGGAAAACTCCAGGCGGGTATAGGAACTTCCGGAGAGCGTACCCATATTGCGGAGCTCACCCTTTCGCTGTCCCAGCTTTTCAATGACGGCGCCGGAGTATTCATTGGGTACGTCAATGTAGGCAAGCTCCATAGGCTCCAAAAGCTTTCCGTTTTCGTCCTTGTGGTAGAGAACCTCCGCCTTGCTGACGGCAAATTCAAAGCCCTCCCGCCGCATATTTTCGATGAGGACGGAGAGATGAAGCTCGCCCCTGCCGGATACCTTAAAGCAGTCGGGAGAGTCCGTCTCCTCCACACGCAGAGATACGTCCGTATTCAGCTCCCGGAACAGCCTGTCCCGCAGATGGCGGCTGGTAACATACTTTCCTTCCTTGCCGGCCAGTGGAGAATCGTTTACCATAAACTGCATGGCGATGGTGGGCTCGCTGATTTTCTGGAAGGGAATGGGCGCGATATTTTCCGGAGAGCAGAGGGTATCTCCGATGTGGATGTCGGCGATGCCGGAGATTGCCACAATGGAACCGATGGAAGCCTCCTTTACCTCAGCCTTGTTAAGTCCGTCAAATTCATAGAGCTTGCTGACCTTTACCTTGATCTGCTTGTCAGGCTCATGATGGTTGCAGATCACCACATCCTGATTGACCCGTATGGTGCCGTTGTCCACCTTGCCCACGCCGATGCGGCCTACATATTCATTATAGTCGATGGTGCTGATGAGCACCTGGGTGCCGGCGTCGGGATCCCCTTCGGGGGCAGGAATATAGTTTAAAATGGTTTCAAACAGCGGCTCCATGCTGGTGCCGGGCTTTTCCGGCTCCATGGAGGCCACTCCGGCCTTGGCCGAGGCATAGACAAAGGGGCAGTCCAGCTGGGAATCGTCGGCATCGAGCTCCAAAAACAGCTCCAGCACCTCGTCCACCACCTCCTCCGGCCTTGCCTCCGGGCGGTCAATCTTGTTGATGCACACAATCACAGGAAGCTTCAGCTCCAAAGCCTTTCTCAATACAAATTTTGTCTGAGGCATGGCTCCCTCAAAGGCGTCTACTACCAGAATAACGCCGTTTACCATCTTCAGAACCCGTTCCACCTCGCCGCCGAAATCGGCATGGCCGGGAGTGTCAATGATATTGATTTTGGTGCCCTTGTACATAACGGCTGTATTTTTGGAAAGAATAGTGATGCCCCGTTCCCGCTCCAGGTCATTGGAATCCATCACGCGCTCGGCGATCTCCTGACCGGCCCTGAATACGCCGCTTTGCTTTAAAAGCTCGTCCACCAGGGTGGTTTTTCCGTGGTCTACATGGGCTATGATGGCAACGTTTCTAACATCTTCTCTTTTTTGTCTCATCTCAAACTCCGTTCCGGAACGCTTTCTGCGGATTCTTGTCGATATCTGTCGAACCTTACAGAAATGCCACAGTGTTTGTTCCCTATTGTCAACCAATTATTCTGTCGAATTTTCAAACTGTTACAGTATAGCACCAATTTTTGCCGGATGCAAGGAGAATAAGGGTTCATTTCGGGTTTTATTGGTTTTTCATATTTATTTTAATGAAAAATAAATCGGTTTTTCGCGTAGATTGGCGGATTGCGCGATATTTTAGGGTACTATTTTGAAATGAAATAGAGTATAAATAGTATTGCATTACAGGTTTTGTTACCGGAAAAATTCTTAAAGTGTAAGAAGGGAGAACTGAAAATGACAGATAAGGTAATGGAAAACAATCAGGTAACGGTTATGGGGGAAATTATCAGCCAGTTTACCTATAGCCATGAGATTTTCGGAGAAGGATTTTATATGGTGGATGTAAAATGCAAGCGTCTCAGTGAGAGCTATGATATCATACCGGTAATGGTTTCCGAACGGCTGCTGGACGTGACTGCTGACTATATAGGAATGCTGATCTGTGTCAACGGGCAATTTCGTTCCTACAACCGGCACGAGGAGAGAAAGAACAGACTGGTGCTTTCTGTGTTTGCGAGAGAGGTTTCTTTTGTGGATGAGCTGGAGGAGAGCTCTAAGAGCAATCAGATTTATCTGGACGGGTATATCTGTAAGGAGCCTGTTTATCGGAAAACACCTTTGGGACGGGAGATTGCGGATCTTTTGCTGGCAGTGAACCGCCCTTATGGAAAGTCGGACTACATACCCTGTATCTGCTGGGGAAGAAATGCCCGTTATGCCAACCACTTTAAGGTGGGAGAGCGGTGCGCCATCTGGGGCAGGATTCAGAGCCGTGAATATATGAAAAAGCTGGATGAGGAAAATGTGGAGAGAAGAGTTGCCTTTGAAGTGTCTGTGAGCAAGCTGGAGCTTTTGACGGAGGAAGCATAGGGATACTTTGGGAAGGAATGCGGCAGAAGTTGCCAACCCTGGAAAAATATGATATGATAAATATCATGTTTTCTGAAAAATACTGTGAGGTGCAAGATGGGTAAAGGATTGGTTCATATTTATGCCGGAGACGGACGGGGAAAATCACCTGCAGCAATCGGGAGAGCCGTTATGGCGGCGGTGGAGGGCAAAAGTGTTGTCATGATTCAATTCCTGAAGGGAAGGGGACTTGGCGATTCTGACTTTCTGCGCAGAATGGAGCCTGAGATCAAATTATTTCGGTTTGAGAAATCCGACGAAAACTTCGCAGAGCTTTCCGATGAAAAAAAGCGGGAAGAGATTATGAATATCAGAAACGGCATTAACTTTGCCAAGAAGGTATTGTCTACGGGAGAGTGTGAACTTTTGATATTGGACGAGGTATTGGGCCTTGTAGAGAAGGGGATCATCACGGTGGAGGACTTAAAGAACCTGCTGGAATGCAGGGGGGAGACCAGCGTAATCCTTACGGGTATTTCCTTAAACGACCAAATCTGTATGCTGGCCGATCAGGTTTCCAAGATAGAGACATTGAAATTTAAGGTGTGGGAATAGATGACGGCAGACTGCAGTCCTGCCGTCAGAAAACCGTTGACAGCAGATAGGGAAAATGATATGATACAAGAAAATAAGGAAGATAGAGGTTGCGTGTTTCAAGAGTATTTTTTCTGATGTGGCAGGCACAGCTGAAGAAGGAAGAAAGGGAAATGCGCCGAAAGAGGAGATTGCCTGCAAATCAAATCTTGGGCATACGGTTAAGAGCCGTATGACTGTCATCTGCTGTAAGGGCGGCAGATGGGGCGCTATCAAGTGGATATTCCATTGGTATATCATCCGCCAGCGCTTAACACGCTGGCGTTTCTGTTCACAGGGGTATCATTTTTGAATCATGGACCGATGCCGCAGAACGGCATAAGAATGGAGGATGTGTATGGCGGTTTTTAAAGGAGCAGGCGTGGCCATTGCGACGCCTATGAAGGAAAACGGGGAAGTGGATTACGGGCAGTTTGACAGGCTGCTGGAATTTCAGATTGAAAATGGAACGGATGCCATTATCGTGTGCGGCACCACAGGGGAGGCCTCTACGCTGACCCACGAGGAGCATCTGGATGTGATCGGACATTGTGTAAAGACAGTTGCAGGCAGGCTTCCTGTGATTGCAGGCACTGGCTCCAACTGTACGGAGACGGCGGTTTATCTCTCCACCGAGGCACAGAAGCTTGGTGCGGACGGCGTTCTGCTGGTGAGCCCTTATTATAACAAGGCCACACAGAACGGTCTGTATGCGCATTTTAAGACGGTGGCCCAGGCGGTGGATGTGCCGGTGATCCTTTACAATGTGCCCAGCCGTACGGGATGCAACATTCTGCCGGAGACGATTGTCAGGCTCTGCAGGGATGTGGAAAATATCGCAGGAGTCAAGGAAGCCAGCGGAAATATCAGCCAGATAGCACATCTTGCGGCCATTGCAGACGGCTGTGTGGACATTTATTCAGGAAATGACGACCAGATCGTACCCATTCTGGCTCTGGGAGGAATCGGCGTGATTTCTGTTTTGTCCAACATTGCGCCCAGGCAGACCCATGACATCTGCCAGAAATTTTTTGACGGGGACGTGGAGGGAAGCAGGAAAATGCAGCTGGAGGCCATGGAGCTGTGCAGCGCGCTGTTTTGTGAGGTAAATCCCATCCCGGTGAAGAAGGCGTTAAGCCTGATGGGTATGTGCTCCGGTGCCCTCCGGATGCCTTTGACACAGATGGAGGAGCCTAATGCACAGAGGCTTGAAAGGGCCATGAAGGCATACGGCATTTTATAAGTAAATGACAGCTGGGCTTTTGGCCTGGCTGTGTGGTCCCGCCTGTGAAATTTACGGGCGGGATTCTTCATAATAGCGGAAAGTCTGCTGTTTAAGGGCAGAAATAAGAAACAGGAAGGCATGGTAAGAAAAATGATAAGAATTATTATGAATGGATGCAACGGAAAAATGGGACAGGTAATCAGCGCTCTGGTGGAGGAGGATAAGGAGACCTGCATGGCGGCGGGAATCGATATCAGAGACAGCGGACGCAATCCCTATCCCGTGTATTCCGATCTGTGGGACTGCAATGTGGAGGCGGACTGCCTGATCGACTTTTCCACGGCTTCGGCGGTGGACAGTGTTTTAAAATACTGTGTGGAAAAAAAGCTTCCCTGTGTGCTGTGTACCACGGGACTGAGTGAAGAGCAGATTAAGGGGGTGGAGGAAGCATCTGCAAGAACCGCGATTTTGCGCTCCGCCAATATGTCTTTGGGAATCAATCTGCTGTTTAAGCTGTTAAAGACGGCCGCAAGGACACTGGCTGAGGCGGGCTTTGACATGGAGATCGTGGAAAAGCACCACAGGCTGAAGCTGGACGCTCCCAGCGGTACTGCCCTTGCCCTGGCGGACGCCATCAACGAAGAATTTGGCAACGAGTACGAATATGTATATGACAGAAGTCCAAGGCGCCAGAAGCGGCCTGACAAGGAGATCGGCATCAGCGCGGTCAGAGGGGGCACCATTGTGGGAGAGCACGATGTGATTTTTGCGGGAGAGGACGAGGTGATCACCTTTTCCCATCAGGCATTTTCCAAGGCTGTGTTTGGAAAGGGCGCGGTGGAGGCTGCAAAGTTTCTGGCAGGGAAAAGCGCCGGTCTCTATCAGATGAGCGATGTGATCGACGCCAGGGTGAAATAGGAGGATCAGGGAAAGGAATGGATTGGGGCAGATGGACGAAAAGGAATTGAAGGTGCTCAGGCTTTTATCGCACCAGTATAAAAATACGGCGGCGGCCGCCACGGAGATTATCAATCTGCAGTCGATTATGAATCTGCCGAAGGGGACGGAGCATTTCCTGACGGATATTCACGGGGAATATGAGCAGTTTAACCATGTGCTGAAAAACGGCTCCGGTTCCGTGCGCAGAAAAATTGACGAGGAGTTTGGAAACACCATCAGCAGCCGGGACAAAAAAAGCCTTGCCACCCTGATTTATTATCCGGAGGAGAAGCTTGAGATTGTACAGAAGGAGGAGGAAAATTTAGAGGATTGGTATAAAATTTCCCTTCATCGTCTGGTTCAGGTCATTAAGCGGGTTTCCTCCAAATACACCCGCTCCAAGGTCAGAAAGGCGCTGCCGAAGGATTTTGCCTATGTGATCGAGGAATTGATTACAGAAAAGGAGGAGGTTCAGGACAAGGAGGCCTACTACAACGAAATTCTTCACACGATTATACGCATTGGCCGGGCGCCCCAGTTTATCACAGCCTTAAGTCATCTGATCCAGCGTCTTGTCATCGATCATCTTCATATTGTAGGGGACATTTATGACAGGGGGCCCGGCCCCCACATTATCATGGATACCCTCTGTGAGTATCACTCCGTGGATGTGCAGTGGGGGAATCATGACATTGTGTGGATGGGAGCAGCCAGCGGTCATATGGCCTGCATTGCCAATGTGGTGAGGATGGCGGCCCGCTATGGAAATCTGGCAACCTTAGAGGACGGCTACGGCATCAATCTTCTGCCGCTTGCTGCCTTTTCGCTGGAGACCTATGGGGATACGGACTGCAGTATTTTTGCCATAAAATATAATACGGACTACAACACAAAGGATTTGAGCCTGGACACCAAAATGCACAAGGCCATAGCCTTGATACAGTTTAAGCTGGAGGGACAGCTGATCATGCGCCATCCGGAATTTCATATGGAGGAGCGGATGCTTCTGCACCGAATCGACTATGAGAAAAAAACAGTTACGGTAAACGGCAGAGAGTATGCTATGCTGGATACGGATCTGCCAACGGTGGACCCGGCCCATCCCTATGACCTGACCGAAGAGGAGGCAAAGGTCATGGTACGCTTACAGCAGGCCTTCATGAAGTGCGAAAAGCTGCAGAGACATGTGCGCTTTTTGTTTGCCAAGGGGGGCATGTACAAGATTTACAACGGAAATCTTCTCTATCACGGCTGCGTGCCCTTAAACCCGGACGGAAGTTTTATGAAGGTGGAAATCGGCGGAAAGGAGTACAGCGGAAAGGCGCTGTACGACATTTTGGAGTACTACGCAAGAAGGGGATATTACGCAAAGGAAGGAAACGAGAGAATCTCAAGCCAGGATATGTTCTGGTATATCTGGGCGGGGCCGGGCTCTCCTGTATTTGGAAAGGAGAAGATGGCTACCTTTGAACGTTATTTTGTGGCGGACAAGGAAGCCCATGAGGAGAAGAAGAACAGTTACTACAGCCTTTTAGAGCAGGAGGAGGTAATAAACCGCATTCTTGCAGAGTTTGGGCTTAAGACACAGGACGCCCATATCGTAAACGGCCATGTGCCGGTGGAGCAGATACACGGCGAGTCACCCATCAAATGCGGGGGCAAGCTTTTGATCATCGACGGGGGATTTTCCAAGGCATACCAGAAGAAAACAGGCATAGCCGGGTATACGCTGGTATGTAATTCCAGAGGAATGCGGCTTGTGGCCCACGAGCCCTTTGAGTCGGCGGAGGCTGCCATAAAGAAGGAGTCGGATATTTTTTCGGATTCTATTGTGGTGGAAAGCTTTCACACCCGGAAAATGGTGGCGGATACGGATACGGGAAGGGAGATAAAGGAGAGTATCTTTTATCTGGAGGAGCTTCTGGAAGCCTACAGAGAGGGCACGATCATAGAAGAGGCGTAAAGCAGGACTGTCTGGCTGCAGGCATGGAGGTCAGTTTAAAATGACCTCCATGCCTGTTTTTTGGGGCTTCAGCCCGCAGGATTCATAGAATTTCATGGCTCCCTGATTGCAGCTCCAGACGTTTAGGGTCACATTATAGCAGCCGCTTTCTTTGGCGTAATTCAGCACATAATCGTAAAGACTGCGTCCGATGTGGCGCCCGCGGAGGGTTTCATCCACACATAAATCGTCGATGTAGAGCGTTTTGATATCCGTGAGAATGTTGTTGTCCGGATATTGCTGAAAGACGCAGAAGGCGTAGCCAAGTACACGTCCGTTTTCGTCTGTGGCTACGAAAATGGGACGGCCATCGTCCGCAATCAGATCCTTTAACTGCTGATCCGTGTATTTTTTTGCACCGTATTTAAAAAGGTCCGGACGGCCCTTGTGATGTACCAGGCACACCTGCAGCAGCAGACGGTTGATATCTTCCATGTCTTTTTCCTGTGCTCTTCTGATTTCCATGTTGCTGTCCTCCTGTTATGCTCTTTCCTTATCATAGCATAAATTTCTGTTTCATAACACAAATTTTTAATTTCAGGAAAAACAGTCAAAAACAGCAGAAAAACAGGGAGAAGGCTGTCAAAGGGCCTTTTCCCTGTTCTGCGGGATTCCGTGGATTAAGGAGCGGCTGTGGTGGTGGAATTGGTATTGTTGTTGTCTCCATTGCCCACCAGATCGTTGGTGATATCGGAAACGCCGTCTGCCGCATCTTCAACCATATCGCCTACGGCATTTCCGGCATCGTCCAGCACAGAGCCGTTTCCGTTACCGGCGTTTGTCTCATTACCATCGTTTACCGCGTTATCCGTCCCGTTGGCAGTGCCTGCAGTATTGTTGTTCATGGTATTGTCGTCTGCGTCATTTGTATTTGTATCGGCAGCAGAACTGCCTGTTTCATTCTGAGTGCCGCTTCCGGCCAGGCTGCCGGAATTGTCACTGTTTTTGTTATTGTTGGTGCAGGCTGTGGCCATACACATGTAGGCAAGCACCAAGCCCAGTACAAGAAGCTTTTTTCCTTTTTTCATATTGTCCTCCATTTCAGTTTCTAACCAGTTGAATATGAGTCTGTGCAAAATGCGCTTTGGCTGGCTTGTGAATAGTATGTGTATCATACGAAAATATATACAAACAGTAGTCAACAAATTTTTTTTCGTGTAAAATGGAAACAAAAGGAGTGAAGGAAAAATGGAATTCAGACCCTGTATTGACATACATAACGGGCAGGTAAAGCAGATCGTTGGGGGAAGCTTAAGAGACGAGGGCGATCAGGCCCGGGAAAATTTTGTGTCCTCCCGGGATGCAGGCTATTTTGCACAGCTGTATCAAAAAGCCGGTATAAAGGGTGGACATGTGATTTTGCTAAACAGTGCGGACAGCCAATACTATGAGCAGACAAAAAAACAGGCGCTGCTGGCCCTTGGAGTATACCCCGGGGGGCTGCAGGCAGGCGGCGGCATTACCCCGCAAAATGCGGAGGAATTTTTAAAGGCGGGCGCCTCTGCTGTGATTGTAACCTCCTACGTTTTTCAAAACGGCGAAATCCGCTATGACAGACTAAAGGAGATGTGCTCAGCGGTGGGAAGGGAGCACCTTGTGCTGGACGTGAGCTGCCGTAAGACAAGAGAGGGGTATCTGGTGGTGACGGACCGCTGGCAGAAGCTTACTAAGGAAAAGCTGGAAACGGCCCTTCTTGAGCGGCTGGAAGAATACTGCAGTGAATTTTTGGTACATGCCGTGGACGTGGAGGGAAAATCAAAGGGCATTGAAAAAGAAGTGGTAACGCTTTTGGGAAAATATGAGGGGAGGCCTGTTACCTATGCGGGCGGCGTACACAGCTATGAGGATATTGGGCTGATCAAAAAGCTGGGGCAAAACCGGGTGAATGTGACGGCGGGCAGCGCCCTTGACCTTTTTGGGGGAGAGCTTTCGTGGAAGCAGGTGCTTGCCATGTGCAAGGAGTAAACAGCTGCTTCTGGCTCTTGATTTCTGTGTGGATGTGTGATAGGATGTCACTTGACTGACAAGACAGATAACTTTACAGAAAGCTATACAGAAAAAAGGAGCAAATATTATGGAAAAAGAAGTTTTGGAAGAAAGGCAGGCCTTTGACAAAAAGGAGGTCTTGCAAAAAGTGCAGAAATGTCTGAATGAAATCTTCATTGACGGCTTAAGCGGCATGGCCCTGGGATTATTTTCCACGCTGATCATCGGCACAATCCTTGCACAGGCAGGCAGTCTCATGGGAGGCGGGCTGGGAGAGCGGCTTATTGTCATCAGCAATGTGGCAAAAACTCTGACAGGTGCCGGAATCGGCGTGGGCGTGGCCTGTAAGTTTAAGGAGGGGCCTCTGGTTACGGTGTCCGCCGCTGCGGCGGGAATGATTGGCGCATTCCCCGGCGTAACCTCCATGGAGGCCTTTGCTTTAGGCGCTCCGGGAGAACCCCTTGGAGCGTTTATCGCTGCCCTTGCGGCCATCAAAGCAGGACATCTCATAGCGGGAAAAACGAAAGTGGATATTCTTGTGACGCCCCTTTGCGCCATATTGGCAGGCGCAGTGCTGGGCTTTGTGGCGGGCCCTCCGATAACGGCTTTTATGGGCTGGCTGGGAGCCCTGGTGAACTTCAATGTAGAAAGACATCCGGTGATCGGCGGAATGATCGTATCCGTGTTGATGGGCATGATACTGACCCTTCCCATCAGCTCTGCGGCCATCGGTGTTTCCATGAATATAAGCGGTCTTGCCGCGGGAGCGGCTACCGTTGGCTGCTGTTGTAACATGGTGGGCTTTGCGGTGGCCAGCTTTCGGGAAAATAAAACGGGAGGACTCATCGCTCAGGGGGTGGGGACCTCCATGCTGCAGGTGCCCAATATTGTAAAAAAGCCGGCAATCTGGCTTCCTGCCATTGTCTCCAGTGCGATTTTGGGCCCCATAGCGTCGGCGGTTCTTGGAATGACCAGCACACCAGTGGGCTCGGGGATGGGCTCTGCCGGCTTTGTGGGACAGTTTGCAGCTTATGAGTCTATGACGGCCGGGGGAATGAGCGGCCCCTGGGCGCTTTTTCTGATCGCGGTCATGCACTTTATTCTTCCGGCTCTGATTGCTTTTGCTGTGTCGGAATGGATGAGAAGGAAAGGGGTTATTGCACAAGGAGACATGGCTTTGCAGCTTTAAAGCAAATTTGAAATTGTGCAATACATACAAAAAAAGGACCCTTTTTTAAGGAGAAATAATGTAAAACGGGAAATTTCTTTGGAAAAATGTTACAAAAATGTTAACTAAACGTTGATGTAAAGAGTCACCTGTGGTAAAATGAGGTAGTTTACCGGAGGTGACTTTTATATGGAATCCAAAAAGCATAAACGAAAGACAAACCATGTGGTAATTGTTACATCCGATGCAGTTGACGCAAATGTAAGGCAGTTTCGGATTAAACCATGGCTGCTGCAGACCATTATCGTAATTCTCTGCGTTGTCCTGGGAGCCTTCATCGGTTATTTTATTTATGAGGAGAGGATTTGGGTAGACACCTGGAAAACAGTAAATCAGAAAAATACGGAGCTGACGGATCAGATTACTCTGCTGGAGGAAGAAAAGCAGGAGCTGCAGGCACAGGTGGAAAGTCAGAATGAAAAAATTCAAATTCTGAGTGAAACGGTGAATCAAAAAACCCAGAGCGAGAGTGAGCTGGCCAGGCAGCTGGAAGAGCAGAGCCTTCCCACGGAGTTTCCGCTGACAGGTTCAGCATCCATGGAGGAGGCCCAGGAGGGCGATCCCATCTGTGTTTTCACAGCCTCGGCAGGCACTATGGTGGTAGCAGCCGCCAGCGGCACGGTGACGGCTGTCAACGACGATGGGGAATACGGGCATAATGTCTGGATCGACCATGGAAACGGATATGTGACCATTTACAGAAACCAGGGGGACGTGATGGTAAACCAGGGGGATTCTGTGGTACAGGGGACAACGCTGTTTCTGATCGGAGAGGAAAATACAACGCTTGGCTATCAGATGATGAAGGATGGCGCGTATATTAATCCAATGGATATGCTTGCCATCAGCGGTTAAGGAACGGTTTCAGGAAAAGCAAGGCTGCATAAGGAGGAAGATTATGTTGGGACAAAAGGATACGGAAGTAAAAATCAGCACCATACTTGGAAGCGACGCGGAGTGTACCGGCAATTTCAGTGCGAAGGGGTCAGTGAGGCTGGACGGGAAGGTGAGCGGAGACGTGACCGTGACAGGAAAGCTGATTATTGGTGCCACAGGTTCTGTATATGGCAATATTACGGCTGCCTCTGTTATGATTGGCGGGGAGGTTCAGGGTGATGTGAACGCCCCTGAAAAAACAGAGCTGACCTCCACAGCCAGAGTATTCGGAGACATCTCCACCAAGGTTATTGTGATCGATGAAAATGCGGTATTCCAGGGTGGGGTGAATATGAATCAGGAGGCTTCCGAAAAAAGGCAAAAGCCCAGTTCGAAGGCTGTGCGCGCGGGGAAAAAATCCGCCAAGGCTGCCATAGAGGAGGCATTAAAAGAGGTAGAGGAGGAAGCTAAGAGAGAAGAAACGGCAGCTGCATCCTTACAGGAGAATGCAGACGAGCCGGGGAATGAGGCTTCTTTGAACGATGAAGAGTAAAAAACAGACGCCATGCTGTAATGCGGGCGTCTGTTTTTTACTTTCCGATTCTGTCAAATACAAGCTCGTAGCCGTCATTTCCATAATTTAAGGATCGGTTGACACGGCTGATGGTGGCCGTGGAGGCTCCTGTTTTTTCGGCTATCTCCAGATAGGTTCTGCCACACTTAAGCATGGCGGCAACCTCGAACCGCTGGGAAAGGGAAAGCAGCTCATTGACTGTACACAGATCCTCAAAAAAAATGTAGCATTCCTCGCGGCTCTCAAGGCTCAGGATGGCATCAAACAAGGAATCTACCGCTTCTGTCTTGATTTTTTTGTTCATAAATAAAGCACCTCACCGTTTGCCTTTTTCATGGTCATTTTATCATATTAAAGTTGTAAAGTAAAGTGAGGCCGGGAAAGAATTCCTTAAATTATCGAGAAAAGATTGTAAAATAAAGTGTTGTCATGTAGTATTGAATACTATATAATATAACTGATGCGGTGCGAAAGAGGACAGCCGCAAAGAAGGAAGGGGCTTAGGGTTACATGACGATTGATTCTGACGATTTATTAAACAGCATAATGTCAAGCCTGGACAGAATTGAAGTGATCAAGCCGGAGGACATTCCCAATATTGACCTTTATATGGATCAGGTCACTACCTTTATGGATGGGAAGCTGCGTTCCTCTGCAAGATATCCGGAGGAGGATAAGATTCTTACAAAGACAATGATCAATAACTATGCCAAAAACGATCTGCTTCCGCCTCCTGTAAAAAAGAAATATTCCAGAGAGCATGTTCTTCTGCTCATCTTTATTTATTACTACAAAAACATTTTGTCCATCAACGACATACAGGCACTGCTGTCTCCCATATCCCGGCAGTTTTTCCAGAACGGAAAGGAATTCAATCTGGAAAGCGTCTACAGGGAGGTATTTGCCCTGGAAAAGGCTCAGGTGGAGGCGCTGAAGGCGGATGTGCTTGAAAAATATAAGCAGTCCGAGGAAACCTTTCAGAATGCGCCTGAGGAAAGCGGGGATTTTCTGCGGAAATTTGCCTTTATCTGTATGCTTGCATTTGATGTCTATGTAAAAAAGCTGATCATCGAAAAGATGGTGGATGGCCTGAGTGCATCTCAGGCTGGAACCGGTGGGGACAAGCACGAGACGAAAAAGAAATAAGGAAACAGGATGGAACAAAAATGAAAATGGTGATGGACCTGCATACGCATACTATGGCAAGCGGCCATGGGTACAGTACTTTAAGGGAAAACATAGAGGCTGCAAAGGAAGCGGGACTTTTGTTTCTGGGGTTGAGCGAGCACGGACCGGCAATGCCCGGCGGACCCCACGTTTTTTTCTTTTCCAACTATAAAGTGATTCCCAGACAGTATGGAGACCTGCGGCTTTTATGCGGCATTGAGGCCAATATTATGGATTATGAGGGACATTTGGACATCGACGACGCTCTCCAGGAGAAAATGGATTATATCATTGCCAGCCTCCATTTGCCCTGTGTGAAGCCCGGAAGCGTAGAGGAGAATACAAAAGCCTGCATCATGGCCTTAAAAAATCCTTTTGTAAAAATCCTGGGACACCCGGATGATTCCAGATATCCATTGGATTATGAAATGCTGGCCCAGGCGGCGGCAAAGGAGAAAAAGGCCCTGGAGGTGAATAATTCCTCTCTGCACCCCCTGTCTGCGAGAAAGGGCGGAAGGGAGAACATTACGGAGCTTTTGAAGGCCTGCAAAAAGCATGGGGTTTCTATTCTTCTGGGCTCGGACAGCCATATTTGCTGTGACGTGGGACGTTTTGACGCGGCGCTTGCGCTGATTGATCAGGTGGATTTTCCGCCAGAGCTGATCTTAAACAGGAACCCTGAGAATATCGCCAGGGTGATAAGGGAGGACAGGATATGAAAGATGTAAATTGCGGTTACTGCATGAGAGGAGAGCTGCTGGAAAAGTTTGGGATTTTTATCTGCGAGCTTAAGGTAAGCAGCCTGATTTTGTTTAAGGAGCAGAGCAAACCTGGTCGGTGCATTGTTGCCTATAAAGACCATGTTAGTGAGATCGTGGATATTTCCGAGCAGGAGAGAAATGCGTTTATGGAGGACGTAGCCCATGCGGCAAGAGCCATCCACGCGGCATTTCATCCAGACAAGCTTAATTACGGCGCTTACGGAGATACAGGCTGCCATCTGCATATGCACCTGGTGCCCAAGTATAAGGACGGGGATGAGTGGGGAGGAACCTTCCAGATGAATCCTGGAAAAACCTTTCTTTCCGATGAAGAATACCAGCAGATGATAGAGAAGATAAAGGCGAATCTATAAAACAGAAGCTGTGCCAGGCACTTTTTTGGAGGATTTTCATAGGATAAAGCAACACCATAAAGGGAGTTCCTATGAAAAAGAAATGTTTAAAAAGGGCCGGTGCGGCGGCGCTGGCCGTACTTATTGCCGCGGCAGGATTTACCGCCTGCAGCGGGAAGGAAGAAAAGCAGACGGACGGCGGGACGGAGGTTGTTTTAAACGAGGTGGCGCATTCTATCTTTTATGCGCCCATGTATGTTGCCATCGAAGAAGGATATTTTGCGGAGGAAGGGATTGAGCTGACTCTGGTCACCGGGTTTGGCGCCGACAAAACCATGACGGCGGTGCTCACAGATCAGGCGGATATCGGGTTCATGGGCAGCGAGAGCACCATTTATACTTACGTGGGAGGCACTCAGGACTATGTGGTGAATTTTGCCCAGCTGACACAGCGGGCCGGTAATTTCCTGGTATCCAGGGAACCGGTGGAAAATTTCACCTGGGATATGCTGAAAGGCAAAACGGTGCTGGGCGGCAGGGCAGGCGGCATGCCGGAAATGGTATTTGAGTACATTTTAAACAAAAACGGTATTGATCCAAAAGCGGATCTGACCATCGACCAAAGCATCGATTTTGGGTCCACGGCAGCGGCCTTTTCCGGCGGCCAGGGGGACTACACGGTGGAGTTTGAGCCTCATGCCACGGCGCTGGAGGAAAAGGGGGACGGCTATGTGGCAGCCTCTCTGGGGGAGGATTCGGGTTATGTGCCCTATACCTCCTTTTCTGCGAAGAAAAGTTATCTGGAGGATCATCCGGAGATTGTGCAGGCATTTACAAACGCACTGCAGAAGGGAATGGACTATGTGGCTTCCCACACCCCGGCAGAGATTGCGGAGGTGATCGCGCCTCAGTTTCCTGAGACAGAGCTTGCAACCATCACCACCATTGTGGAACGGTATCACAATCAGGATACCTGGAAGACAGACCTTATTTTTGAGGAGGAGTCCTTTATGCTTCTGCAGAATATTCTGAAGGATTCCAAGGTGTTAGAGGAGACGGTTCCTTACGAGGACCTTGTGACTACGGAATTTGCCAAAAAAGCAGCCAGTCAGTAAGAGATTTTCATAAAAAAACATCCGGCGGACGTTTCAGGTATCGTTCAGCCGGATGTTTTTTATAGCCCAAAGCCGCAGGGCCTTGGCGTTGGTGCTGATTTTTTCAAGGGAATCTAGGATGGCCTGAAAGGCCTTCTGCTCACTGGCCTCAATCACGCCGTCCTCGGAGATGGCAATCAGGGAGGCCCTGAGACTGTCGATGTCCTTAAGGGAACCAAGCACCTTAAGCGCCAGTCTGTCAAAGTCATCGATGGCCACTTCCTTTACGCTGTTGCGTCCCAGGGGACATTCCCTTGCACAGTAAGAGTTGGACAGCTCCGGTGTATTGTACACCTTAGACATGGCCTTGACCTCTTCAGGGTAAGGGGCGATGGTGTCCAGCTCAATCCGGGCAAGACGTGTTCTGTCGATGCCTAAAAGCTCAGCGGCCTTTTCCCGGCTGGTAAGAGCCTCATTTTCCTTTGCGGCCTCGGAACGTGCAAGATAATACATATTATCTGCAGCCTTTGTAGCTTTTTTTCCCATAGTGATATCATTCCTTCGTGGTAAAATTAATGAGTCGGATGTAAAAATCGTACTCTATCAGTTTAGTTGAAAAAGATGCGTTTGTAAAGAATATTTATGAAAATGGTTGAGCGGCGCATTGAAATTTGCTAAAATGATGAGGAGGGGTATTTACTCCAGAATAAAAAAGCGGAGGATGTGCAAATGGGATTAATTAAAGCGGCAAAGGATGCCATCGGCTCAATGATGGCGGATCAGTGGCGGGAGTATTTTTACTGTGACTCTCTGAATAATGACACACTGGTTGTAAAAGGACAAAAGAGGGTTACAGCTGGAAGAAACAGCAACACAAAGGGAGTTGACAATATCATTACCAATGGTTCCATCATCGCGGTAAACGAGGGGCAGTGCATGCTTCTTGTAGATCAGGGTGAAATCACGGATTTCTGCGCGGATGCAGGTGAATTTGTCTATGATTCCTCAGCGGAGCCCAGCCTTTTTTACGGAGGGCTTGGGGAAGGGCTGAAGAATACCTTCAGCAGTATCGGCAAGCGTTTTACCTTCGGCGGAAACGCGCCCAGGGACCAGAGGGTTTATTTTATCAATACCAAGGAAATTATGAATAATCTCTTTGGAACGGCAAGTCCTATTCCGTTCCGGGTGGTGGACGAAAATATTATGCTGGATATGGATGCTTCCATCCGCTGTAATGGACAGTATTCCTTTAAGATTGCGGATCCGCTGGTATTTTATAAGAAAATATGCAGCAATGTGTCTGAAAGCTATACCAGAACAGAGCTGATGACGCAGATGAAGTCGGAATTTTTAAACGCTTTGCAGCCGGCCTTTGCAAAGATTTCGGCTATGGGTATCCGTTATAGTATGCTGCCCGCCCACAGCATGGAAATTTCCAATGCGCTGCGGGAGACGCTTTCCGTACAGTGGAGGGATCTGCGGGGCATTGAGATTGTCACGGTAAGCATCAATTCGGCCACCTTGTCTGAGGAGGATCAGGAGTACATCAAGGAGCTTCAGAGAGAGGCTACGGGAGCCAGCGACAGAATTGCCAGGGCGAAGATGAACACGGCCAGAGCGGAATCCCTGGTGGGCGCTTCCCAGAATGCAGGCGGCGCTCTCGTAGGATTCATGGGATTGAACATGGCGGATGCCATGGGAAGCACCATGATGAACCGGATGGGAATGCAGGACCCGGGCGCTCCGGCCATGGCTGGAGGAGCCGGAGGCATGATGGGTGCCATGAATGCAGTGGGAGCCGGACTGGGTATGCAGGCGGCAGGCGCAGGCACTCAGATGGCGCAGAACCAGGGTGCTGCTGCTGCGGTGCCGGGATGGACCTGTTCCTGCGGCACTGTAAACCAGGGGAAATTCTGTACCAACTGCGGACAGCCAAAGCCCTCCCAGGCGGGATGGACCTGTTCCTGCGGCACCGTAAACCAGGGAAAATTCTGTATGAACTGCGGTGCAAAGAGGCCGGAAGGCGCTCCGATTTTTAAGTGTGACAAATGCGGCTGGGAGCCGGAGGATCCGGCGCATCCCCCTAAATTTTGCCCGGAATGCGGCGATATCTTTGACGACAGCGACAAGCGTTGATGTAAGTATATCGCAGCAGTATGCCCTGTGGGATTTCTGCGGGGCGTCTGCTGCGACTTTTTTTGGGAGACGGACAAGTGGACGGTAAGCAGATTGGTGTAATAGTGATTCTTCTCTTGATTTTAGCTGTCATAGTGATTTTGTTTTATGTTTTTATCAGGATACGCAGAAAGGTGCGATACTACTCCCGGATGCTGTTTGGAACAGAGTCCCTGGTGGACGGCGTAAAGAGCATGGAACGGGAGGAGGAGCTTACGCCCAAGTCTGTGTCCTCAGCCACGGGCTTGTATCTGCCCTCTATTCTGCAGGATTTTCCAGGGTTTCATTATGAGGAGATGAAGAGCAGGGCCGAGAATGTGCTGCTTTCCTATTTGAGAAGCATAGACGCCATGAATGAAGGACTTCTCACAGAGGGAACCAGCCAGTTTCGAGAAAATCTCAGGCTGCGGATTGGCGCGCTGCAAAAAGCAGGGCTTCGAGAGCATTTTGAGGAGATGCAGCTGCACCGGATGGAAATTTACCAGTACCGCAGGCAGCGGGAACGCTGCAGTATTGTTTTTCAAGCGGCAATAGGGTATATTCACTATGTGGAGAAAGACGGCAGTATCACGGAAGGCCAGAGGGACAGATTGAAACAGAGCAGATACAATATAGAAATGATCTATATCCAGGACAGAAGTGTGATAGATGATCTGGGCGGGGACGGAATCGGCTTAAACTGTCCAAACTGCGGATCCCCTATTTCGGGAGTAGGAGCCAAAAGATGCGCCTACTGTGACAGCCTTATTGTGGAATTTAATATCAAAACCTGGAATTTTTCCTCGGTAAAGGAAGTGTGATGAAGGAGAGATTATGAGCATATATGATACATTAAACCGGGAGCAGAAGGAGGCTGTGCTAAAGACGGACGGCCCCCTTCTTCTGCTGGCGGGAGCGGGAAGCGGAAAGACCAGAGTGCTGACCCACCGGATCGCATATCTGATTGACGAAATGGGAGTGAACCCGTGGAATATTCTGGCCATTACCTTTACCAATAAGGCGGCTAAGGAGATGCGGGAGCGGGTGGACGCTCTGGTGGGCTTTGGCGCAGACCAGATATGGGTCAGCACCTTTCATGCAGCCTGTATGCGGATACTGCGCAGGCACATCGACAGGCTGGGCTATGACAATCACTTTGCCATTTACGATACGGACGACCAAAAGGCGGTGATGAAGGAAATCTGCAAGCGGCTCAATATAGATACCAAAACCTATAAGGAGAGGACCCTTCTCGGGGCTATCTCCTCCGCCAAGGATGAGCTGGTGGATGTGAGGGAATACGAGATAAAGGCCTTCGGCGATTATGTTATGACTGTGACTGCAAGGGTTTACAGAGAGTATCAGGAAACCTTAAAAAAGAATAACGCCCTGGATTTTGACGATATTATTGGAAAGACGGTGGAGCTGTTCAAAAGCTGTCCCGAGGTGCTTAACTCCTATCAGGAGAGATTCCGCTATATTATGGTGGACGAGTATCAGGATACCAATACGGCACAGTTTGAGCTGGTACGGCTTCTGGCGGACAAGTACCGGAATCTCTGTGTGGTGGGAGATGATGACCAGTCCATCTATAAATTCAGAGGAGCAAACATCCGCAATATTCTGGATTATGAAAAGGTTTATCCGGAGGCCTGTGTGATCAAGCTGGAGCAGAATTACCGTTCCACCCAGAGCATTCTGGATGCGGCTAACGCAGTGATCAGCAATAATACGGGCCGGAAGGAGAAGGCGCTTTGGACGGATAAGGGAGCCGGGAGCCTTGTTCATTTCCGCCAGTTTGACAACGCCTTTGAGGAGGCGGAGTTTATTGCGGAGGATGTGGCCCGCAGAGTAAAAAAGGGAAATGCCGGATACAAGGACTGCGCGGTGCTCTATCGAACCAATGCCCAGTCCCGCCTTTTAGAGGAGCGGATGATTCTGGAGGGAATTCCCTACAATGTGGTGGGTGGCGTAAACTTTTATTCCAGGAGAGAGGTTAAGGATATTCTGTCCTATTTAAAGACTATCGACAACGGTCAGGACGATCTGGCTCTCAGACGTATCATCAATGTGCCCAAGCGCAGCATTGGAGCCACCACGGTAGAAAGGGTGGCGGATTATGCGCAGATGCGGGGAATCAGCCTCTTTGATGCCATGACCCAGGCGGATCAGATCATGAGTCTGGGAAGAGGGGCGGGCAAGCTTGCGCCTTTTGTAAGGATGATCCGGGACTTCCGGGAAAAGTCCAAGGACTGCACCATTGCGGAGCTGATCGGAGAAATTGTGGAGCAGACGCAGTATCCGGAATATTTAAGGAGCGAGGATGATGAATCCGCTGAGGACCGCCTTTCCAACATAGATGAATTGATCACCAAGGCGGTGGCCTATGAGGAAAGCCATGAGACGCCCAGCCTGTCAGAATTTTTGGAGGAGATTGCCCTGGTGGCGGATATCGACAATGTGGACGGAAGCGACGAGCGGGTGCTGCTGATGACCCTTCACAGCGCCAAGGGCCTGGAGTTTCCCTTTGTGTACATTGCGGGGATGGAGGACGGCTTGTTCCCCAGCTATATGACTATTATGTCCGAGGATCCTTCCGATCTTGAGGAGGAGAGGAGACTGGCCTATGTGGGAATCACCAGAGCCAAGGAGGAGCTGACGCTGACCTGTGCCAAAATGCGCATGATAAGAGGGGAAACCCAGTATAATCCCATCAGCCGTTTTGTGAGAGAAATTCCCACGAAGCTTTTGGACAATTCAGTGCCTGCTTCCAAAACATTCCGTGAGACCATTCCGGAGGTGTTTGACTTCAGGCCCAAGGCAACGCTGCGGCCAAAGGTGACGGCCAAGGCGGACAAGCCCTACATAGCCAGGGGAATCGGCAGCTTGAACCAGCTGGCAGGTATTTCCAAGGGCGCGCCGGCTCAGTCTTTGGAGGAGTTGGAGTATGGCGTGGGAGACAGTGTGAGACATGTAAAATACGGACAGGGCACTGTGCTTAAGATCGAAAAAGAGCCCAGGGACTATAAGGTGACGGTAAATTTTGAAAAAGCCGGGCAGAAAATTATGTATGCTTCTTTTGCAAAATTGAAAAGATTGTAGTAATTTTTGATGGAATGTGGTATCCTATAATTAATTTCTGAGAAAGGCAGGTAGGGTTATGAGCAAGCTGGAAAATATGATGGATATGGTTAAACTCAATGATCTTTTGGGAAAAAAGGAGGAGAAGAAAAGCTGCAACGTTTTGCTGTGGGTGCTGGCTATCGTAGGAGCGGTAGCAGCTGTTGCGGCCATCGCGTACGCGGTGTATCGTTATTTTACGCCGGATTATCTGGAAGATTTTGAGGAAGATTTTGAGGACGACTTCGAGGATGAAGAGGACGATGATGATTTCTTCGAGGACGAGAGCGAAAAATAACGGATTGAAGGAAGCGGCATGAAAAAAGGACAGGTATACGAAGGGATTGTAGAGAGGGTGGATTTCCCCAACAAAGGAATCGTGAAGGTGGGGGAGGAAACCGTCGTCGTAAAGATGAGCCTGCCCGGACAAAAAGTGAAGCTTGGCGTAAATAAGGTAAGAAAAGGGAAGGCGGAAGGCCGTCTGCTGGAGGTGATGGAAAAATCACCTCTTGAGACAGGCCATCCGTGTTCCCATTTTGGCGTGTGCGGAGGGTGTACATACCTTTCCCTCCCCTATGAAGAGCAGCTTCGGGTGAAGGAAGGCCAGGTGAAAAGGCTTTTGGATAGTGTGCTTTCCAGACAGGATGGGTCTTGGAAATGGGAGGGCATTAAGGGCAGTCCGAAGGTGTATGAGTACCGCAATAAGATGGAATTTTCCTTTGGGGATGAGTATAAGGAGGGGCCTCTTTCTCTTGGCATGCACAAGCGAAACAGCTTTTACGATGTGGTTACCGTGGAGGACTGCAAGCTTGTGGATGCGGATTACAGGCTGATACTGCAGGAGACGAGGGACTTTTTTGCAAAAAGGGGTGTTACCTTTTTCCACAGATTGACCCACAAGGGATACCTGCGGCATCTATTGGTGCGCAAGGCTTCAAAGACGGGGGAAATTTTGGCGGCGCTGGTGACTACCTCTCAGGAGCCATGGGGTGAAAGCGGAGAGGCATTCACAAAGGAAGCCGCTGATGTGAATCTTCAGGAGACATTCCAAAAGGGGAGCACTGATGTGAATCTGCCGGAGGAATTTGCCCAGATGCTTCTGGGACTTGAAAAGGAGGGCAGACTGCAAGGCTCTCTTGCGGGTATTTTGCACATTACCAATGACTCCCAGGCTGACGTGGTAAAGAGCGACAGGACGGACATTCTTTACGGCAGAGATTATTTTTATGAGGAGCTTTTGGGGCTTCGTTTTAAGATTTCCGTATTTTCTTTCTTCCAGACCAATTCTTATGGAGCGGAGGTTCTTTATGAGACGGTCCGGGAGTATATCGGTGATCTGGGACGCGGCTTGAGCGGAAAAGCTGCTCAGACGGTGTTTGATCTGTACAGTGGGACGGGAACCATTGCACAGCTGATGGCGCCTGCGGCAAAGCAGGTGATCGGCGTTGAGATCGTGGAGGAGGCCGTGGAGGCCGCCAGACGAAACGCTTTGGAAAATGGTTTGGACAACTGCCGGTTCATAGCGGGGGATGTGCTGAAGGTTTTGGATCAGGTGGAGGAAAAGCCGGATTTGATCATTCTTGATCCTCCCAGGGACGGCATCCATCCCAAGGCGCTGCCTAAGATCATTGCCTATGGAGTGGAGCATATCGTCTATATATCCTGCAAGCCCACCAGCCTGATAAGGGACCTGGCTGTGTTTTTGGACAATGGCTACCGGGTGGAGCGGGCTGTGGCAGTGGACCAGTTTCCGTGGACTGGGAATGTCGAGACGGTGGTGGGACTACAAAGGATAGATACTTAGAAATCCTTGAATTTACGCACTTTGTTGAGTTTTTCAGTTGCAATGATGTGGATGAAAACCGCAAGGAAAAAATGCTTGTGACGAAGATAACTGTAGTCGCAGCAATAGACCTGGACACGGGGAATACAAAAAATCCTGAAAATGAAAGTAAATAGAGGCCTGCCGGAGGAAACGGCAGTTTACAGGGATGCTTTGAGGGAAAGTGTCCCTGTTTTTTTGCCGGGGCACTGCGCCGCAGGGATATTTTTAGATTGAAAACAGGAAGCAGCGGAAAGGAGTCTGGCCAGGATGGGAGAGGGTTTCAAATTTGATTATTATTATGGCATGGAGGCGGAGCAGTTTTCCTTTTACAGGGTGCCCCGGCTTCTGATAAAGGATAAGAGGTTCAAAGGGTTATCCAGCGACGCAAAGCTTCTTTACGGGCTGATGCTGGACAGGATGGCCCTGTCCATGAAAAACGGCTGGCTTGACCATCAGAACCGGGTGTATATCCATTATACCGTTGAGGATATTATGGAAGATCTGGGATGTGCAAAAGCGACCTGCGTAAAAGTGCTTGCAGAGCTTGACAGCAGGAAGGGAATCGGCCTGATTGAAAAAAAGAGACAGGGACTTGGCAGGCCTGATATCATTTATGTCAAAAATTTTGTTGCGCCGCAGCCTCCTGCAGATCATGAGGAGCCTGCAGACAACAGCCCGGCATCGGAGCAGGAGACTGAACCGGAGAGCATGCCGGAAAACCCCGCAGATGCTGATGTTTCCACAGAAGTTCAAAATTTGAACCTCTGGAAGTTCAGAAATTGAACCTGTGGAGGTTCAGAAATTGAACCCTAATTATACTGATTATAGCTATACTGATTTAAGTCATATCAATCAATCTGCCAGTCAGGATGTGATGGAGGATATCAATGCCTGTATGGAGCTGATCAGGAAGAATATCGAGTATGAGCATTACATGAACCATGCTGACCGGAAGGACAGGGAGCTGTATAATGAGCTGTATGAGCTGATCTGCGAGATTGTGTGTGTGCCCCGCAGAACGGTAAAGGTTAATGGGGAGGAATATCCCTATGCGCTGGTGAAGGCAAAATTCCTGAAGCTGGACAGTTCCCACCTGGAGTATGTGATCAGCAGGATGCGCAGCACAGCAGCCAGGATAACCAATATCAGGGCATATATGGTGACAGCCCTTTACAATGCGCCAAGCACCATGAATCATTACATCCAGCAGGAGGTGCTGCATGACATGTACGGGGGAGGATGGAAAGAAAAGGGGATTGTGTAATCCATGCAGTCCGCAGGATATGCACCTTGAAATATCACTCAATGAGTGGTATAATAAGTACAGGAAATAAATTCAGAATTGAGGAAGTGAAAAAAATGACGGTGCGGGAAGCAAGGCGTCTGTGCGGCCTGACACAGCAGGAAGTAAGCAGCCTGCTGGGCATCCCAAAAAGGACGCTGGAAAACTGGGAGACAGGGCTGAGGGAGCCGCCGGAATATGTTGAGAAACTGGTTGTAGAAAAGTTATTGTCTTTAAGCGGGGAGAAGAGCAATGAAGAAAGAAGAGGAAAGAAAGATTAAAAACGTGGCAGCAAGCATGGCCATGGAAGGAATGGAGCTCAATGAAGAGGAAACAGACCGCATGCGGAGATATCTGCGCGGCCAGATTACAATGGAAGAAGCAATGGCCGAAATAGACGGCATCTGCTTTTCTGGGAGATAAGATATGCAGATTGAATCGGAAGGGCATGACAGGATTTATTGTTATGAAAGGTCAAATGTATTAATAAATAAACCGGGTATCCGGGACAGCCAGAGGCTCGCGGATTATGAGAGGAAAAAGAGCAGCATGAGGCTGCTTGAATTAGCAGGAAGCCCTGCCAGGGGAAACCTTGACTATAAACATCTTAAGAAAATCCATAAGGCCATATTTCAGGATATTTATGAATGGGCAGGGAAGGAAAGGACTGTTGACATAGCAAAGTCAAATTTGTTCTGCAGGGCCATGTTCCTGAATGATATGGCTTCGGATATTTTTCGGAAATACGCAGAAGAAAATTATCTTCTGGGATGCACGAAAAAGGAAATATGTGAGCGCCTGGCATTTTACCTTGGAGAAATTAATGCCCTTCATCCCTTCCGGGAAGGGAACGGCCGCAGCCAGAGGGAATTTATCAGGTGTGCAGCGGCAGCTGCCGGATATGAGCTGAACTGGAGCTGTGTAGAGCCGGAGGCGATGATGGAGGCAAGCATAGAATCCTTCAGCTGCAGGTACTCCGGCATGATACAGCTGCTGCAGCAGAGCACCAGGCAGATGTCATACAGGGAGCAGCTGCAGGCTGTGGAGCAGATTGCAGATAAAAAGGGGCCGTTAGGCAGAGCCTGCAGAGAATACTTCAAGAAGATACAGCGGATCAGCAGCGAGCTGAAAAAAGAGGGTTATCCTGTGGATGACAAAATTATCCGGGGAATAGAAAGGCTGGAAAAGCTGTCTGGAAGGGAGATAAAAGGAAGGGAATTTCATCATTTCAGACCAGAATCGGATGAAGCTGGGAAGATATGGGGACAGCTGAAAAAATTTATGGTAAAAGTAGAGGTTTTGGAAAGGTAAAAGGAGACAGGGATGCAGAGCGTTAAAGACTGGCCGGATGGCCGTGTGGTTGAAATGATTTCCATACTAAAGGAGTTTGTTATGGGGGTCAGTGCGAAACTGTACAGGCATATGGACGAAAACGGGATTGATGAACATGGAGATTCCTTTGAAGCGGTTACCGCAAGGCATATGAGCAGCCTGTACAATAAGGTGCTTGAACTGGATACCATGAAAGAGGCGCATATCATGCTGGGGAAGGTTCAGATAATCAATGAAATCATAAAGGACATAACCCAGGATGAATGACAGGACAAGCTATACACCGGAGGAATTCCAGGCAGCCTTTGCCAGAATTTATGAAAGCGCAGCTGCGGGCAGGACACCGCAGGAGAGGCCGAAAGCATTCCTGCTGGGAGGCCAGCCTGGAGCAGGAAAGTCTGCCTTGTTAAAACTTTTTTCTGGTTTTTTACAGTATGATGCTGTCACAGTGAGCGGAGACGACTACCGGCAGAGCCATCCCCGTTTCATTGATACAAGAACAATAGAAGCTCTTTGTAACTATTTAGACTGTCAGCCAGAAGATTTAATGGAATCAATCTTTTGAATCAAAGCTTCCTGCAGAACCTGTGAAAAATTCACTCCCAGAGAGACGGCTTCTTCATTCAGCTACTCAGGAATAGTAAGGGTTTTCTTCACAGCCCTGGAACTGTTCCTTTTTTTATAAGAGAGTAAATCGAATTCAACTAATACGCAGAAAGAATCTGCATCAGCATTATAAGGCTCACTTGGAGGAGGAAGCTCTTGTTTTTCTGTCGCCATGGTGGTGATAGCCAGCCCAAGGGCTTCCACAGCCATTTCATAGGTCTGCTGCATATCGTCTCCCTGGGTCACACATTCTGGAAAATCAGGGAAAGTAATCCAAAATCCCCCTTCTTCTGCTTTATGAAAAATTGCCGGATAAAATAATTTATTCATACCTGCCTCTACTGGTAGACGGCTGGGTTGTCTTAACCCAGCCTGTTTTAGTATTGCTTGCTAATATAATAACACGTATTGGCACGTGTGCCAACAAAATTTGTAGTAATACATGCTTCTATTTCTTATGTGCCTGCCCCCCATTTTTAAATGCGTCAGCCCAGCAGCTGGAAAAACTATGCAGTGGAAGCTGGCGTTAGAGAGGTGACATCATGTCACCTCTTCTGTTATGGGTCGGATAGACCCAGTTGAGTACGTTGGAGTTTCTCAACAGAGAAACGGAAACGTGCGAAATATAAACCACCCGCTATGCGGGTGCGCGGCGATTGTTAGAAGAAAAAAGGAGCCATTGCTCCATAGATGAATACGGTATTTCCGGATAAATCTGCAATAGTATTATATGCAGTTGGTGAGTTTTTACGTTAAGTGTTAGCTTGAAAGATATGGTTTACACTGATTTGATTCCTGAAAGAAAGTCTTCGACTCTCCTCACCGTGCTTTGCAGTGCAGTTCCCTGTAACAATTATAAACAAAGTGGTGGGAGGCGCACACCATTTTTCATGACTATTTGTGCCGCCAGCTTCAGCGGCGGAATGGATGATTAGATTGAGAAATAGTTGGAATTGACATATAATTGCGTTGGGACAATGGCAAGACGTATGAAATTAACTTATAAGATTGGAGGCTGTTTACATGGAAATTCCCAAAAGCGATTGGAAATTATTCAGAATGTGTATTGTTGATTGGCAGGAAGCGTATATGGAACGCTTGGTTAAGGAATATATGGATTTATTAGAAGGCGAAGAGAATGCTTCAGATAAGTTCTGGAAGCTGGAAGAACGAATAAAAAAGGATAAAAAGCATCCGGGAGTAATACTCGAATTAAGCAAAGGGAATATGATTTTCGATATTGTGACATTGATTAATAGTGGTGTGATTACAACTGCTGATTTGGCAGATTTCAGTGATGAATTAAAAGAAAGTGTGGATTTTATTTTATGTAGGTAACAGGGGATTATATACATAGGAATTGCAGGTGATATTTGTGAATATAGAAGCATATGATGCGGAGTCTTTAAGAAAGCTCGTCAGACTTCTTGAATATGAAAATCGGATATTAAAAGAAAAACTGAAAAAAGAGAATATTCCGTATGACGAGGTCAATCCTTTTGAAGAGACGATAGGAAATGCGGAAGAGTACGATCCAGACCAAGGAGAGCGTATTGTTAATCCGCCCTATATTACAGAAGAAATGGCACAGAAGTTTTTTGCCATGTTTTGGGGACGGGAGGATGTTTACGCAAAGCGTGGTAAAAATGGTGGTTATTTCCCACAATGTGATAATAGATGGGATGCAAGACTTTGTCCAAAACAACGGGGTGAAAAGGCTTTCTGTGACGAATGTGAAAATACCAAGTGGACACGCTTGGATGTAAAGAAAATTATTGCACATTTGTTAGGGTACAAAGAGGATGGCTCAGATGTAATAGGTGTATATCCGCTGTTGCCCAATGGGATGTGCAGATTTATTGTATTTGATTTTGATAATCATGAAAAAGGCGCAGAGGCAACAGATTTTGCCAATACGGATAATGAATGGCATAAGGAAGTAGATGCTCTTAGGAAGATGTGTGAGATAAATGGTATTAAGCCATTGGTTGAGCGTTCTCGCTCCGGTAAAGGTGCTCATGTATGGATTTTCTTTAAGAAAGCAATACCGGCTTCTGTAGCCAGAAATTTTGGATTTCTGTTACTAGATAAAGGTTCTGCATCTATTAACTTAAAATCTTTTCATTACTATGACAGAATGTATCCGTCTCAGGATGTGGCAAGCAGCATCGGTAATCTGATTGCATTGCCCTTACAGGGACAGGCACTAAAAAATGGTAACAGTGCATTTGTGGATGAAAACTGGAATGCCTATCCGAATCAGTGGGATGTTTTGCTGAATAAAACAGAAAAATTAGGTATAGAGGATATTGAAAAATATATGGTGAAATGGCAGGCAGAGTTGGCAGAAAGCCGGGGAACGCTTGCTGGTACCGATATAAATAACAGACCAAAGCCATGGAAGAAGAAATGTGAGTTTGTCAAGGCGGATGTTGTTGGCAAGCTACATATGGTGCTTAGTAATGGTGTTTATATTGACACGCTAAATCTTATGCCGAGAATACAAAATCAGATTCGTAGTCTGGCTGCTTTTGATAATCCGGAATTTTATAAAAATAAGAGACTGGGATATTCCAATTACTATAATTTTAGTGCTGTTTATTTGGGTAAAGACGTTGATGGGTACATACAGGTTCCAAGAGGTTTAAAAGAACGTATTATTGAGGAATGTAATAAAGTCGAAATTACTGTTGATATCTCTGACCAAAAAGAAAAAGGACGCCCGATCAGAGTTTCTTTTAAAGGAGATTTGAGAACGCAACAGGAGTTGGCGGCAGAGAAATTATTGACATATTCAGATGGTGTATTAAGTGCTGCAACCGCATTTGGTAAAACGGTTGTGTGTAGTTATCTGATTGCGGAACGCAAAGTAAACACACTTATTTTGCTACAGAGTAAGGATTTGCTGAATCAGTGGGTGGATGAGCTGAACAAATTCTTGGAGATTAAGGAAGAACCTCCGGAGTATGAAACCAAAACAGGCAGGAAGAAAAAGAGAGACAGTGTTATAGGTATTTTGCATGGCAGTAAAAATACTTTGACTGGTATTGTAGATGTTGCCATGGTTGGTTCTATGTATAGTAAGGGTAAATTTAATGACCTGATTAATTCTTATGGAATGGTAATTATGGATGAGTGTCATCATGCGGCATCCAATACATCTATGGAATTATTGCAGAAAATCAATGCAAAATATGTATATGGAGTTTCTGCGACGCCGAAGCGTGGAGACAGCTTAGATAAAATTATCTATATGCTACTTGGACCGCTTCGCCATAGATTTACGGCATTGGAGAGAGCACAGGAGCAAGGAATAGGTCATTATTTTGTTCCGAGGTATACAAGAGTTGTGGACAATGCAGACAGTAAAGATGACATTAACAAGGCTTATAGTCTAATTAGTACAAGTAAGGTACGTAATGATATGATTATAAGTGATGTGAAGAAAAGTATTGTGTTGAATCAGACTCCGGTTATATTAACCAGATTTAAGGAGCATGCAAAACTTTTGTATGATGCGTTGAAAAATGAAGCTGACCATGTATTTCTTTTATATGGTGATAATTCTGACAAGGAAAATGCAGAGATACGAGTAAAGTTAAAGCAGGTTCCTAGAACAGAAAGTCTTATTTTGGTTGCAACCGGACAGAAGATAGGAGAAGGATTTGATTTCCCAAGGCTTGATGTATTGATGCTTGCTGCACCGGTATCTTTTGAAGGGCGTCTGGAACAGTATGTAGGAAGATTAAATCGTGACTATGAGGGTAAAGAGGCTGTTTATGTATATGATTACATTGATGCCCATGTGAGATTTTTTAATAAAATGTACGGCAAAAGGTTGAAAACATATAAGCGTACCGGATTTTCCATATGGACGGGTGATGAACATACTAAGCAGATAATTAATGCTATATATGACTCTGGTAATTACACGGAAAAATTTGAGCAGGATATTGTAGAAGCGGAGAAATCAATTGTGATTTCCAGTCCGGATATACGACAGGACAAGATTGACAGATTGTTATTATTAGTAAAAGAGCGTCAAGAAAAAGGTGTATATGTAACAGTCATCACGACAGAACCGGAAGAAGTGGTTTATGGCAGTGCGGATGTATGTTATGGGTTGATAAACGAAATGAAACAAGTGGGCATAAATGTAGTAACAAAGGCAGAGGTTGAAGAAAGATTTGCTGTTATAGATGATGAATTGGTATGGCATGGCGGTATGAATCTGCTTGGTAAGGTGGATATATGGGATAATTTAATGCGTATCAAAAATCATCGGGTGGCGGCAGAATTATTAGAGATTTCACTTGGTACTACAACAGAATCTGAAGGAGACTGATAACCATATGAAAAAACAACAGAGATGCTACATCTACACCTGTGTATCCACCTCCATGCAGGTAGATGGTTACAGCTTAGATGTGCAAAAGGATAAATTGCATAAATACGCTGATTACCAAGACATGATTATCGTAAGGGAATACTCTGACGAAGGTAAATCTGGTAAAAGTGTGGAAGGTCGTCCACAGTTCCAACAGATTCTTAAAGCAATCAGTCTTTATTTAAAGGCTGTAGAAAAGGGAAACATCTATGCCCTGTTAAGACAATTATTAAATAGTTTGTCTCAGGCAAAGGACAGGCAGACAAAATAAATGAACATGAATTCAGGACAAAAAGCAGGCAGGTGCAGAAAGAGGAATATCTGCACCGTAATTAGTGGTTTCAGCCCGTGTTGGGAAAGGAAAGAATATGAGTGGTTACTTTAAGCAGGAACATGAAAAAGACCGGAGAAAGAGGAAGGAAAACTGGGAGCTGGCAATCGGCCTTCAGCAGGTTGACAACCTGGTTCCTTCAGAGTACTTAATCGAAGCAGCAAAGCAGAATATACAAGGAGAGATTTCTTACGAGAAGGTGCACCAGCTTTTGTACAGCCGATATGGCCATGGAGCAAAGGAAGATAAAGCAGACGAAAGGCAGATGGAATGTGATATTGTTTCTGCCAGAATATCTGACTACTTGAGTAATTCTTCTTTTACGCTTTCACCGGAAACTTTTAGAAGCATACATGAATTTTTGTTTAAGGATATCTACGATTCTGCGGGGAAATACCGAAAATACAATCTGAAAAAGAAAGAGCCGGTTCTGGGTGGGAGAAGTGTTGTATATGCAGATTTTAGAAGTATAATAACACTTTTGGACTACGATTTTAAGGAGGAAAAGGAATTCAGCTACAGGCAGGTGAAAGATAAAAAAGGCATACTGAAAAGAATTGCGGTTTTTTCTTCCAACATATGGCAGGTGCACCCTTTCATGGAGGGAAACACAAGGACGACAGCCCTCTTCATGGAATGCTATTTAAACGCTATGGGATTTCATCTGGACAATCAGTTTTTTGCTGAGAATGTGAAATATTTTCGTAATGCTCTTGTAAGGGCAAACTACGCTGATTTCAGCCAGGGGATTTATGCAGAACCAAGTTATCTGCAGGCTTTTTACGAAAATCTGCTTTTTCAGGGCACACATAAATTGAAAAACAGAGACCTGATTATATCAGAATGTCTGGAGAGGGAATAAATACGTTTTAGATATGCAGAGAGCTCTGGAGCAGCAGCTTCCAGGGCTCTCTGCATATCTGCAGTTTCGGGCCATATGAGAATCATCCAAAGGATATCTATCTCCACAGGACTTTTCTGAACCTTCTAAAGCAGCCAGCTTTTTAAAAAGAGTTTGTTTTAAGGCGGGAGTAAACTCCAGATATTTAAACGTGTTTTCCGAATTTTTATGACCAAGCCAATATTGGACATCATTCACATCGAATCCTGATTCAATCAGCTCGATTGCCCGGCTGTGCCTGAGTACGTGCATATGCCATTTATATTGAGGGATGGCATTGGTCTGGCTGCAGTAGTACTTCATCAAGGCATCCATTCTTTGCCTGGAAAAGGGGAACCCTTTTTGGGATACAAAGAGATTTTGGGAGACGATAGATAAATTTTCCCTTTCATCAAGATAATCATTCAGCGCTTTGCGGACATAAGGATCTACAATCATTAAAGTATTTGAGTTAGACCCTTTTAACCGCTGGCAGTACAGGGTGGAGGAGCTGCGGTCATAAAAACCAAGCTTTAAATTGCTGATCTCGGATGCACGCAGGGCGCAGTATTTGGCTACTTCAAAAATGGCTATGTTGCGTTTCCTGTGTCGGCCCTCCTCACGATAAATTTGTTTGAACAATAGTTCTTTTTCTTCTGCATTAAAGTATTTCATGGCACTCTCCTTTTATAAAATTCCCATGATTTTATTAAAAAATAAAAACGGGTCAAAGTAACTATTTTGTATTGTTTTTTATTCTATTTTGAGTAAGAAGGAGTTGGAGTCATTTGGTATCGTTGTGGTAACCACAAGGACAAATCAGAATACGGACAGAGCATTGTATGAAAGAGGTGCGGCTTCCAAGGGCTGTAACCTCTTTATTTCTGTCCATTCCAACGCTGTGGGCAATGGTGTAAACGAAAATGTGGATTATCCGGTGGCATATGTCCTTTTAAATGGAAGCAGCACGGATATTGGTCTGAAGCTGGCAAAGGTTGTGGAAGCAGTGATGGGAACTGCCCAGAGTGGAAGAACCGCAACACGTCAGGGGACAAACGGAGAATACTATGGTGTGCTTCGTGGCGCGAATGCAGTAGGAACACCGGGTATTATTCTGGAGCATTCATTCCATACAAACACCAGAGCAACAAAATGGCTTTCCAG
>NZ_CALWMU010000018.1:0-58096 GCF_944382095.1 Candidatus Acetatifactor stercoripullorum | reverse complement strand
GGAAAGCCAAGGAACTTGCGTGTAGTAGAAAAGGTTACTGGCGAATGGCAAAAGTCTTGAACCAAATCTTTTCAAATAAAATAATAGCCAAGCTAGGATATCCATCCATGCTCGACTATTATCTGATAGTCTATGAAAACTAAGGAACCGCCGTGTACGGAACCGTATGCACGGTGGTGTGAGAGGTCGGCTAATCAACTAATGATTAGCCTCCTACTCGATTAGGACTTGAAAAGAATAAAAATGTGAGGATTTGATTTGAGCGGAAAGAAAGAGACGCATCACAGGAGACTAAATAAATCCCAGAGAATGCAGATGAAGGCCTTTGTGTGTGTGCTTGGGCTTTTGCTGCTTTTCATACTGCTTTTGGGTCGATTTGTTCTGTTTTTGATACATAGAGAAAGGGAGGAAACACCCATAGAGCCTTCCCCTGTGATTCAGGAGCTTAAAAATATCTGGATTATGGATGCGGGGGAAGAAAAGCTCCTTATTTTTCATGAAGGGAAGGAGGAGAGCTACGCCTATGGAGAGACTCTGCAGATGCCGGATCATCCAAGGGAGCAGATCGCAGATATTGTGCTTACAGACGGCGTTGTTACAGATATTTCCCTGAAAACAGAAAAGATAAACGGCAGGATACTGCGTGCGGATGGGGATGGAATCGAGGTGGAGGGCTATGGCTGGCTTCCTTTTTCGGAGGATTATAAGGGATACCGTATTTATAACACGCTGGAAATGTGCACTGCCTCTGACTTGAGCTTTGGATACAGCTTCACAGACCTTGTGCTTGACAATGGACAGGTGTGCGGCCTTCTGATGGTGAAGGAGGAGGCTATGGAGTACATAAGAGTGCTGATTAAGACGGGAGATTACGGCGGCCTTCTTCACCAAAGCCTGGTGATCACGTCGGATACTGATTTTACCGTGCAGTATGGAAGCTATGGGGAGCTTAAGGAGGAGACCTTTGGGGCGGGGGAGGAAGTGAGCATTGACCTGGAGAGCCCTTATTTTTCGGGGGACAGGGTAACCGTCACCCCGAACGTGCTCACCGGAAAGGTGATTTTGAAAAATGTAAACCGCAGTCAGGGCATTCCCAGCTACAGGGGACATATGGAGCTTTTGAAAACCCAGGATGGAATTGCTCTGATTAATGAGGTTCTTTTGGAGGAATATCTCTACAGTGTGGTGCCCAGCGAAATGCCGGCCTCCTACCCGGAGGAGGCTCTGAAGGCCCAGGCGGTCTGTGCCAGAACCTACGCCTATGATCACATGCTGCGGGCGGCCTACCCTGGGTATGGAGCCCATGTGGATGACAGCACCTCCTATCAGGTGTACAATAATATTTTAGAGCAGGAAAGCACCACTACGGCGGTAAAGGAAACCTATGGGCAGCTTTTGTATACCGGGGAGGGAACGCTTGCTGGGGCTTACTACTATTCCACCTCCTGTGGAGTGGGAAGCGATGCCTCCGTATGGAAAACAGAAGAGGCAGAGACACTGGATTATCTTCGGGCAAAGGCGTTAAATCCCGAGGCAGTGGAAAAACAGGGCGCAGAAGGCACAGAGAACGAATTGTCTGATATCGGGGAGAGGCTTAAGGATGAGGATGCCTTTGCCGCCTTTATCTGTTCCAAAAACGCTTCTGATTTTGAGGTGTCGGAGGGGTGGTACCGCTGGACCTATCAGGTCCCCCAAATAGATACCGACTATATGCTGGAAGCGCTCAAAAAGCGTTATGCTGCAAATGAAAAGCTTGTACTCACCCTTGTGGACGGAGAATTTGTCAGCACACCCATTTCAGAGCTTTCTGAGCTGACGGGGCTGTCCATTGTAAAGCGGGGCAGCGGCGGTGTTGCGGATGAGCTTATGATCGAGACAAAGGAGCACACCTATAAAGTGATCTCAGAGCATAATATCCGCTATGTGCTCAACAATGGGGAAAGCAAAATTCTGCGGCAGGATGGAAGCCAGGTGGATTCCCCTTCCCTGCTTCCCAGCGCGTTTTTCATTTTGTCCCCTAGTATGGAAAAAGAAATAGTGGTAGGATATACGCTGACAGGCGGGGGCTTTGGACACGGAGTGGGAATGAGTCAGAATGGAGCCCGGAATATGGCCAAAAGCGGCTATGTCTGTGAGGAGATTCTAAGCTTTTTTTATGAAAACTGCTTTATAGAAAATGTTTATCAGGAAGGGCAGACAGAGGAAGGACAGAGCATTGCATAAGCTATTTATAATCCTGCGGGATTTTTCCGCGCAGATGAAAAAACAGAATATCAGCGCATTTGCGGCAAGCACGGCATTTTTTCTGGTGCTGTCCATTGTTCCCATGCTGATTTTGATTTGTACCATAATTCCCTATACCCCGCTGACGGAGGAAAATCTGGTCAGAGCGGTCACTGAAATCACGCCGGACAGACTGGATTCTTTGGTGGAAGGCCTGATCGCCGAGGTTTATGAAAAATCGGCGGGGATTTTGTCCGTTGCAGCCATTACTACCTTATGGTCTGCGGGAAAGGGAGTTCTGGCCCTGATGCGGGGGCTGAACGCCATTGGCGGCGTGGAGGAGGACAGAAACTATTTTGTGGTGCGTCTGGTGGCGTCGCTGTATACTGTGGTGATGCTGGTGGTACTGATTTTATCTCTGTTTATTATGGTATTCGGCAATCAGCTGGTGGAGCTTTTGCTGTACAGAGTGCCTCAGCTGCAGATTCTGGTATCTTTTTTGATGAATTTCCGCTTCCTTCTGGTGTGGGCCATTTTGACGCTGCTTTTCAGCGCTGTGTATGCGTACGTGCCAAACGAAAAGCTGGCCTTTGGGGAACAGGTGCCGGGCGCTGCCTTTGCGGCGGTGGTCTGGAGTGTTTTTTCCTGGGGCTTTTCCCTGTATGTGGAAAGGACGGAATCCTACAGTATTTACGGCAGCCTTTCCCTGATTGTCATTGTCATGGTGTGGATGTATTTCTGCATGTATATCATTATGATCGGAGCCTACCTGAACCGGTATTTCAGGCCTGTAAACAGAGTCCTTGCAAACCGGCACAGGCAGGATGAGACCAGCTTAGAGGATTAGCCGGAAGGCTTCCTCGTCAGAAAACTCAGGCGCACAGAAGCCCGCGTAAAGCACAGCACCTTCCAGGGGCTTTTGGGGCCGACCCGTTTCATCTATTACAGAAAAGGCAGCAGGCGGAATGGACAGTTCAAAGTCAGCTGCCTTTCCTTTTTCCAGAAAAATCCGCCGAAAGGCCGCCAGCCTGGAGTTTGGCACCTCAAAGGGAGTGCCCTCCACGTGCAGATACAGCTGCAGCACATCGTCTACGTCAAAATCCCCGGTATTTTCACAGGACACGCGGCAGAGGAGTCCCTTTTGGGCAAAATCCCGGTAATCGGGGGAAGCCTGTGGAACATCCCTTAGCGACACCCCTTCTGCATCTTCCAAAAGAGAGCAGGACACCTGTGTGATCTGCACCCGGCCATAGGTGAGACCGTAGCCAAAGGGCCTCCAGGGTTTTTTCGTGAGATACCTATGGGTTCTGTCCTTCATGCTGTAATCAGTCATTTCCGGGAGAGGGTTTTGATTGTCATAAAAGGTAATGGGCAGCTTTCCGCCGGGGGAGGCCAGACCAAACAAAATGTCGGCAACCGCCCTGCCCCCTTCACCGCCGGGATACCATACCTGCAGTATGGCATCAGCGTCAGCCTCGTAAGCGGATAAGTCCATGGGACTGCCGGAGGCATTTAATAAAATTAAGGGCTTTTTGACAGCGATGATGGATTCCACCAGCTGTTTCTGCACCTTGGGAAGCAGAAGGTCAGGCCTGTCTCCTGCGGCAAATTCGTTTCCGGTGTCCCCCTGTTCGCCCTCCAGGGTGGCGTCCAGCCCCAGGCAGAGGATCACCAGATCAGCGTTTTCGGCAGCGATTACGCTTTCTGCAGCACCATAATTTTCGTGGGGCCTGCCCACCCGGGGCGGATGATATAGATTACATCCCTGGCTGTAATGGACGGCAATGCCATAGTCGTCGCACAGCCCTCTGATTCCCTCCAGCAAAGTGATTGTTCTGGGCGGTGTGCCGTGATAGTTGCCCACAAGGGCTGTGGCGCTGTCAGCGTTTGGCCCGATTACGGCGATGGTTCTGTATTTTTCTCTGGAAAGCGGCAGGATGTTGTCGTTTTTTAAAAGGACACAGCTTTTCACGGCGGCCTCGTAAGCCAGATTCAGGTGCTCCTTACACCCCACCACCTGGTAGGGAATCTGATCCAGGCTGGAGCGGTCGAACATGCCCAGAAGAAATCTTGTGGTGAACAGGCGCACGGCGCTGCGGCGGATGTCCTTTTCTGTGATTTTGCCCTTTTTGAAGGCGGCCATAAGGTGCTCGTAGGTGCATCCGCAGTTTAGATCGCAGCCCGTCTTCAGGGCCAGAGCCGCAGAGTCCTCAGGGGAATTGGTAACCTGGTGGTTTTCATGGAAATCTCTTATGGCCCAGCAGTCCGAAACATAATGGCCCTCAAAGTTCCATTCCTCCCGCAGCACCTGGTTCATCAAATAATTGCTTGCACAGCATGGCTCGCCATTGGTGCGGTTATAGGCTCCCATAACGGCTTCCACGCCTGCCTCCTTCACACAGGCCTCAAAGGCGGGCAGATAGGTTTCGCGCAGGTCTTTTTCGGATACCCTTGCATCAAATTCGTGGCGGAGAGCCTCGGGACCGGAATGAGCGGCAAAATGCTTGGCGCAGGCTGCAGTGGTGAGAAAACCGTCTATTTTTGCCTGAAGTCCTCTGATGATGGCGCAGCCCAGCTTTGCGGTCAGAAGAGGCTCCTCACCGAAGGTTTCCTGTCCCCGCCCCCATCTGGGGTCCCGGAAAATATTGATGTTTGGCGCCCACATGGTAAGTCCCTTGTACCGTGAGCGGTCACCGTGGGCGGTATAAGCATTATATTTTGCCCTTGCCTCCAGAGAAACAGCCCGGCCGATCCGCTCAAGAAGGTCCGGGTCAAAGGTTGCGCCAAGGCCGATGGCCTGGGGAAAGCAGGTGGCGGTGCCGGCCCTGGCTACGCCGTGCAGCGCCTCATTCCACCAGTTGTAGGCCGGTATGTTCAGCCTGGGAATAGCGGGAGCGTCATATTTAAGCTGGGATGCGGCCTCCTCAACCGTCATCTGCTTTACAAGGGCTTGTGCCTTTTGCTTTGCTTCACTTCTGGTCATGTCAGTAACCCTCCTTTAAGTCTTTTCCTAAGAACAGTTTAGTAGGAAAAATCTCGGAAAACCAGTCATAAATCTTGTTTTTTCAGACAAAAATTGCTATATTGGAAGAAGTAATGGAGGTGCTTTGTGGAGCGCACAGAATCTTGTCAGGAAACCAGCTTTTACGAAACCAGAAAAGAAATTTATGACTGCCATGTGTGGCATCATCCCAACTTTCCGCTTCATATGCACAAGCATCTGGAATTTGCCTATAACGCGGGAGGGCAGATGCAGATGACTGTGGGCGGAAGGGAATACTGTATGGAGGCGGGAGACTGTATGCTGATTTTTCCCTATCAGCTTCATTCCTTTTCCTCTGAAGGTGAGATCGACCTATCTCTGATTATCGCCGATATGGACTATGTGGGTGAATTTAAGGAGGAGCTTTCCCGTTATGAGCTGGAAACGCCCTGCTTTCCTAAAAGCAGCCTGTCCCGGTATGGCCAGCGTATTCTGGAGCTGGTCAGGACGAGCGCCTATGACAGCCAGGTGCCCTATCAGCTTGATAAGGGACTTCTGCTTGTGCTTTTGACGGACATTTTTCATCATATCCCCATGTCGCCCCGGAATGCGCCTGCAGATTTGAGCATTTCCCAAAAGCTTTTACAGTATGTGAATGAGCATATCGTTGAGGAGCTGACAGCGGCCAAAGCAGCCAAGGCCATGGGCATCAGCCCCTATTACCTGTCCAGAATTTTTTCCGAGGAGCTAAAGACCTCTTTTCCCGCCTATGTGGCCGGCCAGCGGCTGAATCTTGCCTGCAATATGCTGCGCAATACCCAGATGAGCGTGACGGAGATCACATACGAGGCGGGATTCCCCAATATGCGAACCTTCCACAGATGCTTCCGCAGACAGTTTGGCTGTACGCCCACGGAGTGGAGAAGCAGCAGCCATAGCTGAGAGGATAGCAGCTCAGCCATAAGCTGTATGACAAGCAGATCATGCTTGCATGAGATTGCTTGTTGCACAGCTTATGACTGAGCTGTTATGCGGGAAAATTTTAGGTTGACATTTTCTGCAAAAATCACTACAATGATAGTCAATAAGTCAAAGGCATTGAAGGCATAAAGTAGTGTTTCAGCTTCTGCCAGAGAGAGGAGGCCACCGGCTGCAAGTCTCCTTAAGTTCAGCTGAAATCGCGAATTTCCTGCCGGAGCCGCCGAGAGGAACAAGCCAAACAGGCTTCAGTAATTTCGGACGTATGCTGCACGTTACGCAAAAAAGAGAGTCCGTTAGACTGCATTTTACAGTAAAATGGAAACATGGGTGGTACCGCGGTGAAAGATCGTCCCTTGCTGCTTTTCGCAGCAAGGGACTTTTTTGCGCGAATCAAAAAAAGAAAGGAATAAGTCATGAAAGCCAAATTAGACCAGATCAGAGAACAGGCGATGGCACAGATTAAAAGCTGTGACACAATGGAAAAGCTTAACGAGATCAGAGTGGGCATCCTTGGAAAGAAGGGAGAGCTCACCAGCGTGCTGAAATCCATGAAGGAGGTATCTCCCGAGGACAGGCCCAAGGTAGGCCAGTGGGTCAATGAGACCAGAGAGGAAATCGAGAAGGCCATTGAAGCTTCCAGAACCAAAATGGAGAAAGCCCTTCGGGAGGCAAAGCTGAAGGCTGAGGTCATTGACGTGACGCTTCCAGCCAAAAAGGCTGAGATTGGACACAGACATCCCAATACCATCGCCTTAGAGGAGGTGGAACGCATCTTCGTGGGTATGGGCTACGAGGTGGTGGAGGGCCCGGAGGTTGAGAAGGATTATTACAACTTTGAGGCTTTGAACATTCCGGCGGACCATCCTGCAAAGGACGAGCAGGACACCTTTTACATTACGGGAGATATTCTTCTTCGTACCCAGACCTCTCCGGTTCAGGTGCGGGAGATGGAGACCGGGAAAATGCCTATCCGCATGATTGCCCCGGGAAGAGTATTCAGGGCCGATGAAGTGGACGCTACCCATTCTCCCTCCTTCCATCAGATCGAGGGGCTGGTGATTGATAAGAATATCACCTTTGCCGATTTGAAAGGAACCCTGGCTGCTTTCGCAAGAGAGCTGTTCGGGGAAGAGACGAAGGTAAAATTCAGGCCCCATCATTTTCCTTTTACAGAGCCCAGTGCAGAGATGGATGTAACCTGCTTTAAGTGCCAGGGAAAGGGCTGCCGTTTCTGCAAGGGCAGCGGCTGGATTGAGATTTTAGGCTGCGGCATGGTGCATCCCCATGTGCTTGAGATGAGCGGCATTGATCCGGAACAATACTCCGGATTTGCCTTCGGTGTGGGCTTGGAGCGCATTGCGCTTTTGAAATATGAAATCGACGATATGCGTCTGCTATATGAAAATGACATCCGTTTCCTGAAGCAGTTTTAGGAGAGGAATAAAAAATAGAAACATCGCTATAATGAGAAAGGAATAAGGACATGAATACAGCGTTATCATGGATTAAGGCATATGTGCCGGAATTAAGCTGCACGGATCAGGAATATTGCGACGCCATGACCCTTACCGGCACCAAGGTAGAGGGCTTTGAGAGAGCGGATAAAAATCTGGAGAAAATTGTGGTGGGGCAGATACTGTCCATAGAGAAGCATCCCGACGCGGACAAGCTGATCGTGTGTCAGGTGGATATCGGAACGGAAACCATTCAGATCGTGACGGGAGCGCCCAATGTAAAGGAGGGCGACAAGGTTCCCGTAGTGCTCGCAGGAGGAAAGGTGGCAGGCGGCCATGACGGCGGGCCCCTGCCGGAGAATGGAATTTCCATAAAGGCCGGCAAGCTCAGAGGCGTGCCCTCCAACGGCATGATGTGCTCTATCGAGGAGCTTGGCTCCAGCAGGGACATGTATCCGGAGGCTCCGGAGAACGGCATCTATATTTTTGAACCGGATGTTCAGGTGGGAGCGGATGCGGTGGAGCTTCTGGGACTGCGGGATACGGTGTTTGAATATGAGATCACAAGCAACCGTGTGGACTGTTACAGTGTGCTGGGAATTGCCAGGGAAGCGGCAGCGGCCTTTAAAAAGCCCTTTGTTCCTCCGGTTGTGCCTTCCACAGGGAACGATGAGGATGTGAAGGATTATATCAGTGTGGAGGTAAAGGACCCGGATCTTTGTACCAGATACTGCGCAAGGGTCTGCAAAAACATCAAAATCGGTCCTTCGCCCAAGTGGATGCAGAGGCGGCTTGCGGCCAGCGGCATCCGTCCGATCAACAATCTGGTGGATATCACCAACTATGTGATGGAAGAATATGGGCAGCCCATGCACGCCTATGACCTGAATACCATCGCCGGACATAAAATCATTGTCAGACGGGCAAAGGACGGGGATGAATTCCAGACCCTGGACGGCCAGATGCGTAAAGTGGACGGCCAGGTGCTGATGATCTGCGATGCCAAGAAGGAAATCGGCATTGCCGGCATTATGGGCGGTGAAAACTCCAAGATCACGGAGGATGTGCAGACCGTACTGTTTGAGGCGGCTACCTTCAACGGCCCTAATATTCGGAAATCTGCCAAGAGAGTGGGACTGCGCACGGATGCGTCCGGAAAATTTGAGAAGGGACTGGACCCCAGGAATGCGGAAGCAGCCATCAACCGGGCCTGCCAGCTGATTGAAGAGCTGGGCTGCGGCGAGGTGGTAGGCGGCATGGTGGATGTGAAGGAGCCTTTGGCGCCTCTTCGCCGGATTCCCTTCTGCCCGGAAAAGATCAACCGTCTTTTGGGAACGGATGTGTCTGTGGAGGAAATGCTTGCAATCTTCGCCAGAGAGGAGCTTGTGTATGACGAGGATGCGGGAGAACTGGTGATTCCTTCCTTCCGTCAGGACCTTGCAGGAACGGCGGATATTGCGGAGGAAGTGGCAAGGTTTTACGGTTATGATAAAATTCCTACCACTCTGCCAAGCGGAGAGGCCACCACAGGCAAGCTGTCCTACAAGCTCCGGATTGAGCAGAAGGCCAGAGACATTGCGGAGTATTGTGGATTTTCCCAGGGAATGTGTTATTCCTTTGAAAGTCCCAAGGTGTTTGACAAGCTTTTGATTGGGAAGGAAGACCCGGCCCGCAAAGCTATCACCATAGCAAATCCCCTGGGAGAGGATTTCTCCATTATGAGAACCATATCCTTAAACGGAATGCTAAACAGTCTGGCCACTAATTATAACCGGAGAAATAAGAATGTGAAGCTTTACGAGCTGGGGAATATTTACCTGCCTAAGGCGCTGCCCTTGACGGAGCTTCCCGATGAGAGGATGCAGTTTACCCTGGGATTTTACGGAGAGGGGGACTTCTTTACCTTAAAGGGAGTGCTGGAGGAGTTTTTTGAGGGTGTGGGCATGCGCAAAAAGCCGGAGTATGACCCGAAAGCCGGCAAGCCTTTCCTGCATCCGGGCCGTCAGGCGCTGATCAGATACGAAGATGTCTTAATCGGTTATCTGGGAGAGGTGCACCCGGATGTGCTTGACAATTATAATATCGGAACCAGAGCCTATGTGGCGGTGCTTGATATGCCCAGCCTGATTCCCTTTACCACCTTTGAAAGAAAATATGAGGGCATTGCAAAATTCCCTTCGGTGAGCAGAGACATCAGTATGGTGGTTCCCAAGAAGGTTATGGTGGGCGAGATTGAGCATGTGATTGTACAAAGAGGCGGAAAGCTTTTGGAGAGCTGCCAGCTTTTTGACATTTATCAGGGCAGCCAGATTAAGGAAGGCTTTAAATCGGTGGCTTATTCTATCACCTTCCGGGCCAAGGACAGGACGCTTTTGGACAGTGATGTAAACGCGGCTATGAAGAAAATCTTAAACGGCCTGGAGCAGCTTGGCATAGAGCTGCGCCAATAAGGATAAGGAAGCAGAAAAATTCAAACAAGCTTGGAAGTGAGGAGAATCATGGAAAGAAAGAACGTATGGGAAACTTATGATGCGAAAGAGCAAAAAAAGCTGGAGGCATTTTGCGGGGAATATCGGGAATTTCTGGATCATGGAAAGACAGAGAGAGAATGTATTGACACGATTGTAAATACCATTGAAAAGGCCGGGTACAGAGAGTTTGCCACTCTGGAAAAGAGCGGAGAGGGGCTGAAAAAGGGTGACAAGGTATACAGCGTGTGGATGAACAAGTCCATCGTCATGTTCCAGATCGGCGAAAAGCCCATGGAAGAGGGGATGAATATTTTAGGGGCGCATATTGACAGCCCGAGACTTGATATTAAGCAGAATCCTCTTTATGAGGAGGGGGGCTTTGCTTATTTTGACACCCATTATTACGGCGGCGTTAAGAAATACCAGTGGGTTACCATTCCTCTTGCCATTCACGGCGTGGTTGTGAAGAAGGATGGAACCACCGTGGAGATCAATATCGGAGAAAACGAGGAGGATCCGGTATTTTTCATATCCGATCTGCTGATTCACCTGGCACAGGAGCAGCTGGAAAAAAAGGCCGCAAAGGTCATCGAGGGGGAGGCCCTGGATATTATCATCGGGAATAAGCCTCTGGTTTTAGATAAGAAATCAAGAAGCAAAAAGGAAGATGTCCAGGGGAAGGAGGATGCCTCGGGAAAGGCCGGGAAGGAGGCTGTCAAGGCAGGTGTGCTCAATATCCTTAAGGAAAGCTACGGTCTGGAGGAAGAGGACTTTATTTCCGCAGAGCTGGAGGTGGTTCCGGCAGGAAAGGCCAGGGAAGCGGGATTTGACCGCAGCATGATCCTTGCCTACGGCCAGGATGACAGGGTGTGCGCCTATACTTCCATGAAGGCAATGCTGGACGTGGGAGAGACGGACAGAACCATCTGCTGTATTCTGGTGGACAAGGAGGAAATCGGCTCTGTAGGTGCAACCGGCATGCAGTCCCGGTTTTTTGAAAATGCGGTGGCCGAGGTCATGAATCTGTGCGGCGATTACAGCGAGCTGAAGCTTAGAAGATGTCTTTCCCGCTGCTGTATGCTTTCCTCAGATGTAAGCAGCGCCTTTGATCCTTCCTATGCTTCCAGCTTTGACAAGAAAAATGTGGCCTTTCTTGGAAAGGGCATGGTATTTAATAAATTTACAGGCGCAAGGGGAAAAAGCAGCTCCAACGACGCAAATGCGGAATACCTGGCCCATATCCGCCAGATTTTTGACAAAAAGAAAATACATTTCCAGACTGCAGAGCTGGGCAAAGTGGATTTGGGCGGCGGCGGAACCATAGCGTATATTCTTGCTTTGTACGGCATGAACGTGATAGACAGCGGCGTGGCGGTGTTAAATATGCACGCGCCCTGGGAGGCCACCAGCAAGGCGGACATTTACGAGACCTACAGAGGGTATAAAGCGTTTGTCCAGGGGGCTTGTCTCTGATGGCCGGCGAGCTGAAAAAGTCAGATTTTTATTTTGATCTGCCAAAGGAGCTGATCGCCCAGGACCCATTGGAGGACCGCAGCGCCTCCAGGCTTCTTTTGCTGGATAAAAATACGGGAGCCGTCTCCCACCGGGTGTTTCGGCAGATTACGGAATATCTGCGGCCCGGGGACTGTCTGGTGCTTAATAATACAAAGGTGATTCCCGCAAGACTGCTGGGACAGCGGGAGAAAACAGGAGGCCATGTGGAGCTTCTGCTTTTAAAACGAAGGCAGGACGATGTATGGGAGACCTTGGTAAAGCCTGGAAAAAAATGCAGACCGGGAGCAAGAATCAGCTTTGGGGACGGACTTTTGACTGCTGAGGTGCTTGAGACGGTGGAGGAAGGCAACCGGCTGGTACGGTTTACCTACGACGGTATCTTTGAGGAGGTATTGGACCGGCTGGGAGAAATGCCTCTTCCTCCTTACATTACCCATAAGCTTCAGGACAAAAATCGTTATCAGACCGTTTATGCAAAATATGAGGGCTCGGCGGCGGCGCCTACGGCGGGGCTGCATTTTACCCAGAGCCTGTTGGATCAGATTACGGAAATGGGAGTGGAAACCGCTTATGTGACTCTGCACGTGGGACTTGGAACCTTCCGGCCGGTGAAGGAGGAAAATGTGCTGGAGCACCATATGCACTCGGAGTTTTATCAGGTGACAGATGAGGCGGCACAAAAGATAAACCGGGTGAAGGAAAAGGGGGGCAGGATTATCTGCGTGGGAACCACAAGCTGCCGGACCGTGGAGAGCGCTGCGGATGAAAATGGCATAGTGCGGCCTGGATGCGCACAGACCGATATTTTTATTTATCCGGGGTATCGGTTTAAGGTTCTGGATGGATTGATTACGAATTTCCATCTGCCGGAATCCACACTGGTGATGCTGGTGTCTGCACTGGCAGGCAGAGAGCATGTGTTAGCGGCTTACAGAGAGGCTATCCGGGAGCGCTATCGATTTTTCAGCTTCGGGGATGCCATGTTCATTGCAGATTTCTCATGACGAAAACGGAGGTGTACGGCTATGGAGGAGAGAAGAAGGCATAAGAGAACACAATTATCAGCAGAGCTTGTGCTGAGGCGGATTGACGGAGAAGAAGAGGAGCTTGTGGAGATTGCAGTCACAGATGTGTCAAGGAGCGGCGTGGGATTTTTCTGCAGCGAGCCCCTGGCCATTGGAACGGTGTACGAATGCTATCTGACTTTGTGGACGAAGGAGGTATTACATACCTTTTTAAGAATCGTCAGGATTGAGATGGAGGAAAACGACTTTTCCTACGGCGCTGTTTTTGTGGGTATGTCAGAGACGGATGCGGCGAGGATTGAAGCGTATCAGACGATCAATGAAAGGGAAGAGTAAATGGACCGTCACCATAGCGGCGTCTTTGCTGCTTTTTTGGCTGTATATTTTGATTTTTGGATTTTCAGGACAGGACGGTGAGGAATCCGGAAATTTAAGCCTCACCATTTCAGAAAAATGTGTGGAGGTAATCAATTCTCTTGCGGGAAATCCCTGGAGCGGACAGAGGATGGAGAGCATAGCTCTTTATTTTGAACATCCGCTGCGGAAGCTGGCTCATTTTACGGAATATGCCTGTATGGGCATTCTGGTGTATGTGCTGTGGAGCCCTTGGATAAAAAAAGGGAAGGGCCTGACTGCGCTGACGGTGGCGTGGGTATTTGTGTCGGCGGCTTTGGACGAAATTCATCAGTTTTTTGTGCCGGGAAGATACTGCAGCTTTTGGGATGTGCTCCTGGATACCTGGGGCGGCTTTTGCGGCGTGCTTTTGTGCCTGCTGCTTTTAAAGGTCAGGAGGTACCTCAGAAGGCTTTTCCCCAGGGAGAAAAAGCCTTCTGGGAAAAATCCCTCATTGTAACGGGTGGAGGGCATATCCCTTTGCACTCAGAATCTGGGAGGCTTTTTCAATGGAGTCCTCCTCATAAAATTCGATTTTCAGAACGCCTCCTTCATATTCCCTGTTGTGGACGATCCCGATATTTTTGATATTGATCTGGTTCAGGGCCAGAATGGTGGCCACAGCGGCCAGCGCCCCGGGTTCGTCGGCAATATCAAGATTGAGGGTATAGGACCGTTTGATCGGGCCGCTGGAAGCGTCCAGAAAGGAATCTCTGTAAATGCGGGCGCTGTCAAACAGCTGATACAAGGCTTCTCCATCCCTTTTTAGAAGCTGGTCTTTTACTGCGGCAAGGGAGTCAATGTAGGAGGAGAGCAGCAAGGCGATATTTTCTGTGTTGGTCAGGCAGACCTGCTGCCACATAACGGCGGAGGAGGAGGCAATCCTTGTAATATCTTTAAAGCCCCCGGCGGCAATCAGACGCATGATGCTGTCCGGAGAATCCTTTTCCCGGATGAGATTGACCAGGGAAGCGGCAATCACATGGGGCAGATGGCTTATGGCCGCCGTCACATAATCATGAAGGCCAAAATCCAAAATGAGAGGGATAGCCCCCAGCTTTTGCACCAATTCCCGGTAAGCATCCACTTTTTGACGGGGAACCGTGTCTGTGGGAGTCAGTATGTAATAAGCGTTCTCCAAAAGCAGCGCCCGGGAATTGACAAAGCCTGTCCGTTCACTGCCGGCCATGGGGTGTCCGCCTATAAACTGTGCGCTCAATCCGGCACGCTCCACCGCGCTGTGAATGCCGCTTTTTACGCTTCCTACATCCGTGAGCAGGCAGGAGGGGGAAATCACTTTTTTTACTTCCTCCAGATTGGCGTCGTTTTTTTGTACGGGAGCGCACAAAAACAGATAATCACACTGGGAAAAGCTGTGATCTATGGAGGAAGCGGCAATGTCCGCCGTATGTGTTTCCAGAGCAGCCTGAAGGGTTTCCGGACGGACATCGTAAGCGATGACTTTCACGTTCGGAATTTTTTCTTTTAAAGCCCTTGCAATGGAGCCGCCAATCAGTCCAAGACCGATAAAACCGCAAGTGAGAGATGTCATGGTTAAGCCTTTCCTTCAGATTTTATCTGAAAACTGCGGCCAGCGAGGCTGCAGAAGGGAGCAAGCTCGCGGGTCAGCTGGTCAAAATGGGCAAAGGTGAGTGACTGGGGCCCGTCGGATAAAGCGTGGGCGGGATCGTTGTGCACCTCGATCATCAGTCCGTCCGCTCCGCATGCCACGGCGGCCTTTGCCATAGAGGGCACATATTTGTAGGAGCCGGTGGAATGGGAGGGGTCCACGATAATGGGCAGATGCGTCTTTTCCTTCATGACAGGAACCGCGCTGATATCAAGGGTATTGCGGGTGGCTGTCTCAAAGGTGCGGATGCCTCTTTCGCAGAGCACCACGTTGGGGTTTCCTTCGGACATAATATACTCCGCAGCGTTGAGCCATTCATCGATAGTGGCGCACAGGCCCCGCTTTAACAGTACCGGGAGACCGGAACGTCCGGCTTCTCTGAGCAGAATGAAATTCTGCATATTCCGGGCGCCGATCTGAATCATGTCCACATATTTTACCGCCGCTTCGATGGCATCTAAGCTTACCACTTCACAGATGGTGGCAAGCCCGGTCTCCTCCCCCGCACGCTTCATATAGCGCAGGCCCTCTTCCTCAAGTCCCTGAAAGGAGTAGGGAGAGGTGCGGGGCTTGTATGCGCCTCCCCGCAGGATGGAAGCGCCGGCATCCTTTACGGCCCGGGCGATGCACATAAGCTGTTCTTCTGTCTCAACGGCACAGGGACCGGCCATGATGGTCATGGTGTCTGGACCGATGATGACGTTTCCTGCTTTCACCCGGGTGGGTTCCGGGTGGAATTTTTTGTTGGCCAGCTTATAGCTCTCCGTGACGGGGACGATGCGGTCCACATCCTTATAGACGGTCAGGTTTTCCGTGGAAAGCCTTGTCTTGTCGCCTACGACACCGATAATGGTGACCTCCCTGCCCTGGGAGAGATGGGCGGTAAGACCGTTGGATTCAATATAGCTTATGACAGCCTTTACGCTTTCTTCGGCAGCACCGGGTTTCATTATAACAATCATTTGATCCTCATTTCTGCGCCGGATTTCCTGGAAGGGAGAACTGGATGCCGACGCCCATTCAGCGTTCTCTGATCTCTACAGTACTATAGCACTTCAACGTGCGAAAGTCAACCAAAACGTAAATAATGTGCAAAAATACCAACAATGACTTGTAATATGGGAATTAATTTAGTAAAATAACCGTATGGGGATTGGACTATCCAATTTTAGTTTTAGCAGGATACCCAAAATACATCGAAATTGGAGGAAAACACATGAATGTTTACACAACTGAAAAAATACGTAACGTTGTCTTGTTAGGACACGGCGGCAGCGGAAAAACCAGTCTGGCAGAGGCGATGGCTTATCTTTCCGGCATTACCTCAAGAATGGGCAAGGTTGCCGACGGCAATACCGTAAGTGATTACAGCAAAGAAGAACAGAAGAGAAAGTTTTCCATCAGCACGTCCGTAATTCCCATTGAGTGGGAGGGCTATAAGATCAATGTGATAGACGCTCCCGGATACTTTGACTTCGTGGGGGAAATGGAGGAGGCGGTAAGCGCCGCAGGAGCCGCAATCATTGTGGTAAACGGCAAGTCGGGAATTGAAGTTGGAACGGAAAAGGCCTGGGAGCTTTGTGAAAAATATAAGCTGCCCCGGTTTGTATACGTGTCCAATATGGATGTGGACAATGCTTCCTTCCGTCAGGTAGTGGAGGATATGACAAGCCTTTACGGCAAAAAAATAGCGCCCTTTCATCTTCCCATTCGTGAAAATGAAAAATTTGTGGGCTATATCAATGTGATTACCGAGGCGGGCAACCGCTGGCAGGGAAAAGAGGTAATTCCCTGTGAGGTGCCGGAGTATAACAAAGCAAACCTGCAGATCTGCCGGGACACCCTGATGGAAGCAGTGGCGGAGACCAGCGAAGAATTTATGGAGCGGTATTTTGGCGGGGAAACCTTTTCTGAGGCGGAGATCAGGGCTGCGCTGCGCACCAATGTCTGCGATGGAAGCATTGTGCCCATGACAATGGGGTCCAACACGCTCTGCCAGGGCGTATATACCCTGCTGGACGATATCATTAAATATATGCCGAGTCCCGAGAACAGGGAAGTGGCCGGCATCAATATGAAGACCAATGAGATTTTTCATGCGGATTACGATTTCTCCAAGGCGAAATCTGCTGTTATCTGGAAAACCATCGTAGATCCCTTTATGGGAAAATATTCCCTCATAAAGGTAAATTCCGGCGTATTCAAGACGGATGATCTGATCTATAATGTGGATAAGGATATTGAGGAGAAGATTGGCAAGCTGTATGTGCTCCAGGGGAATAAACCCATTGAGGTGAAGGAGCTGCATGCGGGAGACCTGGGAGCCCTGGCAAAGCTGACGGCGGCCAGGACGGGAAACAGTCTCTCTACAAAGGCAACACCCATTAAATTTGGCAAATTTGAAATTTCCACGCCATATACATATATGCGCTATCAGCCGAAAAATAAGGGTGATGTGGATAAGATTTCCCAGGCGCTCCAGAAGATGACCCATGAGGATCTGACGCTTAAGGCGGTGAATGATTCGGAAAACCGGCAGATGCTCTTATATGGAATGGGAGACCAGCACCTTGAGATCGTTGTCAGCAGGCTTCTAAACGAATATAAGGTGGAGGTGGAGCTGACAAAGCCCAAGATCGCCTACAGGGAGACCATAAAGAAGCAGTCGGATGTGGAGTACAAATATAAAAAACAGTCCGGCGGCCATGGCCAGTATGGTCATGTAAAGATGCGCTTTTCTCCTTCAGGTGATTTGACCACGCCCTTTGTCTTTGAACAGGAGGTAGTGGGCGGAGCGGTGCCCAAGAACTTTTTCCCGGCGGTGGAAAAGGGACTGCAGGAATCTGTGATCAAAGGCCCCATGGCGGCATACCCCGTTGTGGGTGTAAAGGCGGTGCTTTACGACGGTTCCTATCATCCGGTGGATTCCTCGGAAATGGCCTTTAAAATGGCTACCATTCAGGCATTCAAAAAGGGATTTATGGAGGCGCAGCCCGTGCTTTTAGAGCCTATCGCGTCCTTGAAGGTAACAGTGCCGGATTCCTATACCGGAGATATCATGGGAGATTTGAACAAGCGGAGGGGCCGTGTGCTGGGAATGAATCCTGTTGCAGGAGGAAAGCAGACCATTGAAGCGGATATTCCTATGAGCGGACTGTTCGGATATTGTACGGACCTTCGTTCCATGACCGGGGGCCGTGGAGAATACTCCTATGAGTTTTCCCGTTATGAGCAGGCTCCTTCCGATGTACAGGAGAGAGAGGTTGCGGCCAGAGCGGCTAAGGTGGCGGAAAACAGTGGAGAAGATTAACAGCTTCTTGACAGTAATGAAAAAACAGGATACAATGAACGGTAGTTTTAAATAGAAGAATTTTTTGTATTTTGTCATGGATCATAAAGTGTATAAGCTCTTTCGTCTCTTGACAGCGGAAGGGCTTATACTTATTTTCAGGAGGAACCAATATGGCAGTACCGTACAACCACAGAGAAGTGGAAACAAAATGGCAGAAAATCTGGGATGATGAAAAGGCCTTCAAAACTTCGGACGATTATTCCAAGCCGAAGTATTATGCGCTGGTGGAGTTTCCCTATCCCTCGGGACAGGGACTTCATGTAGGCCACCCGAGACCCTACACGGCCCTTGACATTGTGGCGCGAAAGAGAAGGATGCAGGGGTATAACGTGCTGTATCCCATGGGCTGGGACGCTTTTGGCCTGCCTACGGAAAACTATGCCATAAAAAATCATATTCACCCAAAGATTGTCACCAAAAATAATGTGGAGCGTTTTAAAGGCCAGCTGCATTCTCTTGGATATTCCTTTGACTGGGACAGAGAAATCAATACCACGGATCCGGCTTATTATAAGTGGACCCAGTGGATTTTTCTGAAGCTGTTTAAAGCCGGGCTTGCCTATAAGACGGAAATGCCCATTAACTGGTGTACTTCCTGCAAGGTGGGACTTGCAAATGAGGAAGTGGTAAACGGCGTGTGCGAGCGCTGCGGCTCTGAGGTTGTCAGGAAGGTAAAGAGCCAGTGGATGTTAAAGATCACAGAGTATGCGGAAAAGCTTATTGAAGGTCTGGACACTGTGGACTATATCGAGAGAGTAAAGGTTTCCCAGAAAAACTGGATCGGCAAATCCCAGGGGGCGGAGGTTGACTTTGCGCTCACGGGCAGAGAAGATAAGCTGCGCGTTTACACCACAAGGCCGGATACGCTTTTCGGGGCCACTTATATGGTGCTCTCTCCGGAGCATCCTTTGATCGACAAGTACCGGGATGAGATCGAAAACTGGGAGGAGGTGGCCGCTTACAGGGAAATGGCGGCCAGAAAGTCGGATTTTGAGCGGACGGAGCTTTCCAAGGAAAAGACCGGTGTGCAGATCAAGGGACTAAGCGCCACCAATCCTGTGAATCAAAAAGAGATTCCTGTGTGGATATCCGATTATGTGCTGATGACCTACGGTACCGGCGCGATTATGGCTGTGCCCGCTCATGACGAGAGAGACTGGGAATTTGCAAAAAAATTTGATCTGCCTATCGTAGAAGTGGTAAGCGGCAGCTCTGTCAGCGTACAGGAGGCGGTTTATTCAGATGTGGCTTCGGGGATTCTGGTAAACTCCGGCTTTTTGGATGGACTTTCCGTGGCGGAGGCCAAGGAAAAAATGATTTCCTTCCTGGAGGAAAAGAAAATCGGCAGGAGAAAGACCAATTACAAGCTGCGCGACTGGGTATTTTCCAGACAGCGTTACTGGGGGGAGCCTATTCCCATTGTGTACTGTGAGAAATGCGGCTATGTGCCTCTGGATGAAAGCGAGCTTCCTTTAGAGCTTCCCGAGGTGGAAAGCTATATGCCCACCGACAACGGGGAATCTCCTTTGGCGGCTATGGCGGACTGGGTCAATACCACCTGTCCCTGCTGTAAGGGACAGGCAAAACGGGAAACGGATACTATGCCCCAGTGGGCAGGCTCTTCCTGGTATTATCTGCGCTATACGGACCCTCACAATAATCAGGCCCTTGCCAGCAAAGAAGCGCTTGATTACTGGCTTCCTGTTGACTGGTATAACGGAGGAATGGAACATACCACACTGCATTTGCTTTATTCCAGATTCTGGCATAGATTTCTTTATGATCAAAAGGTGGTTCCCTGTCCGGAGCCTTACCAGAAGCGGACCAGCCACGGCATGATCCTTGGTTCAAACGGGGAGAAGATGTCCAAGTCCAGAGGTAATGTGGTAAACCCGGATGATATTGTGAGGGACTATGGAGCGGATACGCTGCGCACCTATGAAATGTTTATCGGGGCCTTTGATTTAAGCGCCATCTGGTCAGAGGACGGCGTAAAGGGCTGCCGCAGATTTCTGGAAAGAGTGTGGAAGCTGCAGGAACTTTTGACAGAAGGTGACGGCTATAGTCCTGAGCTTGAGACAAAAATGCACCAGACCATCAAAAAGGTGAGCAGTGATTTTGAAAGCTTAAAATACAATACCGCTATTGCGGCTATGATGTCGTTGATCAATGACATGTATAAGAGGAATGCGGTGACAAGAGGAGAGTATAAAACGCTTTTGACGCTGCTAAATCCGGTGGCGCCCCACATCACGGAGGAGCTTTGGCAGACGGCGGGATATGAGGGAAGAATCTATCAAACTGTCTGGCCGTCATATGACGAGTCTAAAACGGTGGAGAGCACCATAGAGGTGGGGGTACAGGTGAACGGCAAAATGCGTACAACCATTACAATCCCCAGAGAGGAAGCAAAGGAAGCTGTGATCGAAAAGGCGAAAGAGGCTTTGGGCGACAGGCTTACAGGCACTGTGGTGAAGGAAATTTATGTTCCGGGAAGAATTGTGAATATTGTAGTAAAATAGCAGCAAGGGAGGGCACTTAAGCCCCTCCCTTGCTTTTTTCCAATATTTTGTTGATCTGCTTCAGCTCTTCTGGGGAGCTGTGTTTTTTGATGGCTGCAATAGCCGCAGTCATTTCCTGCTGTGTGAAAGTCAGCTTTTCCTGCTTTGCCTTTTTCATCATGGGCAGGAGCATTGCCATCATTTCCTTTTGGCTTTTTCCGTGTCCCTCTGCGAACATTCTGCCCAGAAAATCCAGCTTGCCTGGAGGGATGTCCTTTACAAGTTCGTCCTGCATCCAGGCGGGCTTTGCCTTTTCATCCATTTATTTTCCTCCTCGGATCATTTATTTTGAAACATTCCCGACAATCCGGAAAGAATGTCGGCGGCATCTCCCTGAAAGGGATTTTCCCCCTCTGGGAAGAGCTCTTTCATCATCTGCATCATTTCCATCATTTCCTGCGCATTGGAAAGATTTTGAAGCATATTTTTCATGCTCTGCAGCTGTTCCTTTTCTCTTGGGGCGCAGTAGGGAAGCATTTCGTCGCAGAGCCTGGCAGCGTCAAAGCTCTCCTCTTTTGGAAGCCCCCTTATGGATGCGCCGGGATATCTTCGAAAAAAGGAAAGGGTATACTGCAGTTCCATCCATTTTATATAAACCGCAATGCTTTTTTGCGCGGCGGGATCCAGATAGGTCAGCAGAACCTTAAGCATTTGGATATGATTTGTGGTAAACAGCGTGTCAAATGCAACGACCTTATCCTGTCCCCTTTCGTCCATAGCTGCCTCCTTAATGGTATTTTTATATCCTATGAGGCCTCATTGAAAAATAGGCCCCCGAAGGAGCCTATTTTTGGAAAAATGGCAGCCGCATAAGCTTTGTGCCGCAGCAGAATCAGCAGCCACAGCCGCAGCTGTTGCCGCAGCCGTTGTTGTTGCCGCAGAAGCAGGACAGAAGCAGAATCCAGATCAGCCATTCGCAGCAGTCATTGTTTCCGCTTCCAAGGATGCCGTTGCCGCAGCCATTGCCACAGCCGTTGCCGCCGCAGCAGAACAACAGAAGAATAATCCAGATACAGTTTCCGAAACCGTTATTTCCGCAGCCGCAGGAATTGCTTGCGCAGCCACAGTTTGTAGCAGTCAAATCACTCATTTTTTTCCTCCAGGTTTTATTTATGGTTTATTCTATGCGCTACGGCATGTCAATGTTTCTGCGGTTTTTGGGTGTTTTGGAAAATGTGCGCAGATTAGGGTATTGCATTAATTTCAACATATAGTAAAATATAAATGGGGAGAAGAAAGACAGGGAGTAAGAACATATAGGGACAGATTATGACACAAAAAACATATATTGTGGAAGGCAGACAGTTCCGCACGGAGACAGATTACCGGCGGGCTGTCCACGACAGAGAGCTGATAGAGCGTCTGCGCGCAGAAGCGGCCGGATATGACAAAAAAAAGCTGGAACAGCTTTATTCTGATATAAAGAATGGGAAATATAATTTTTTTACGCTTTTGGGACAGGATTTTGCGGATGAGGTGGAGGAGCTTCTCCGGAAGAAGACTGCCAAAGGAGGCGGACAAAGAAAAAATGCCGGCTCTGAAAAAGGAAAGGGGAGAGGAAAGGAGAGCAGGAAAAGAGCAGGAACGAAAAAGAGCACGAAAAAGAATGACCAGAAGCTGGAGGCGTTTGTCCGAGAAGAGCTGAAGAAGCGAGAAAAGCGCAGAAGACTTATGATTGTGGGCTGTCTTGCAGTGGCAGCGGGCTGTATTGGTTATTTCTGCCTGTATTCTTATTATGATTACAGAACAAGAGCCGCCTACAGCGAGCTGAGCGCACTGAAGGAGAAGCCGGCGCCTGCGTCCGCTGATGAATCTCCTGTAATTCATTATACGCTGGACGGGGAAACACAAGCCCGGGAAGTGCTGGACGAATATAAAAATTTATTAAATAAAAATAAAAAGCTAATCGGATGGATAAAAATTGACGATACAAATATAGATTACCCTGTAATGCAGACCTCGGACAATGAATATTATCTGGATCACAACCTCAACCAGGAATATGATAAAAACGGTTCTATTTTTATGGACAAGGACTGCGACGTGCTGAAGCCAAGCACGAATCTGATTATATACGGACATCATATGAAAAATGGGCAGATGTTTGGGGATCTTGACCTGTACAGCAGCGAGGAATACTTTAAAGAACATCGGTACATTCAGTTTGATACCATTTATGAAAAAGGAGTCTGGGAGGTCATGTATGTTTTCAGATCCAGGGTATACAGCGAAGAAGAAATTGTATTTAAGTATTATCAGTTTATAGACGCGCTGAGCGAACAGGAATTTAATTCCAATATGCAGGAGATGGCCGCGATGTCGCTGTACGATACCGGCGTCACTGCTCAATATGGCGACAGGCTGTTAACTCTTTCCACCTGCGATTATCAGGAGACAGATGGAAGGTTTGTGGTCGTAGCCAAAAAAAGTCAGTGAGGAAGGTTAGCAAAGGAGTAGACAAAAGTGATGAAGGTGAAAAAGAAGACCAGGAGATTAAAAAAGGCGGTCAGGAAGACACTGGGGACGTTATTTCTGATTTCGGCGCTGATAGTAGCCGCCATACCGGTGGAAAATCTGCAGGCGTATGACGAGAACGGCGATCCGGTTCTGCCGGCGATTGTAACAGATGACGGCAGCAATATTCCTACGGTTAGATCAGGCGATAAGATATATACCACAGGGGATGGGCGGTTCCAGTTTGCTTATGTGAATGTTCCGGGCGGCTCCATTGAGAAGGTTGCCGTAATCGTAGGCTATTCGCAGGTGGGAAGCCTGCAGGGAAATACGCTTACCATACCCGACACAGTGGACGTGTATGATAAATTCACGGATACCAACGGTACCTACAGAGGCTATGCCGCAGTAAACGGCGACGGAGAGTTTCTGTATTATAACAAGCCGGATATTCAATATGGACCGGATGGATTGGAAGTGAGCCGGACGGACCACTTCTATGTGTGCTATTACGATACCTACAATGACTGGGGCAGCATTGCGTCCTCCAGTCTTTACATTAAGACCAATCCTGGAGGACTTGATACGGATTCTTCCGCCTTCAGTCAGACGATCGATCCCAGCCAGTGGAGGCTGTCCCAGATCACGGTGGCCTATATCGGCAATCAGAGGGTTGTGCAGTCGGCTGTAAGCGGCAATAACCAGGACTGGACTGTGGAGGATGTTACAAGCACCGCCAAGAACGGCGTTTTTTCCGGAAACGGAAGTATTATTCATCTGGTCGTGGGGGAAAACCTTCAGGGAATCGGGAATTATGCGTTCTATAACTGTACGGCAATGCAGTCCATCACATTGGGGAACGGCCTGACTACCATCGGCAATGGGGCCTTTGAAAACTGCGTCAACATAAAGAATATTAATCTGCAGCCAAACTCCAATATTCAGACCATTGGAGACCATGCGTTTTATAATTGCACCGGTCTGACCTCCTTTAATATGCCCATTAATGTGCTGCGGGTAGGAGATTACGCCTTTGCAGGCTGTACAGCTCTTGAAACCATAGACCTGGACGGCTATGAGGGAGAGCTTCAGAATGTGGTGCTTCAGCAGATTGGGAGAGGCGTGTTCAGGAGATGCAGCTCGCTGACAGGCGTGGCCTTTCATGAAAACTGGACTGCTGACCTGCCGGCGTCGATTTTTGAGGGCTGCACCAGCCTGGAATACATTACCTTCCCCAGCAGCAGCGCTAATTTGACCTTTTCTCCGGATGGCGGAGGAACAGACAGCCACAATCTGACCTTTACCATGGAGGATTTTAAGAATACCGTTCCGGAATCCTTTTATTTTGAGAGCATAGCGGAAGGAGATACCCATAATCTTTGCCGTACCAATGGTTTCGCTTTTAAATATTATGGACAGGATATTTACGAGATTATTCTCACCGATGGAGCGGGTGGAGAGGCCTTGTTCCAGGTAAATTCCTCCAACCAGCTGATCCAATGTGTGATCGACGGCATGAAGGATATTCCCATTCCGGGTACGATCGGGCCTTACCAGATTACAGAGATTTATTCTTCCAGCTTCCAGAATAATGCGGATTTGGAGTCAATTACCATCCCTTCGTCCATTACGGTAATCGGGGCGGACGCTTTTAAGGGCTGTTATAATCTGAAAGACGTTATTTTTGAGGAGCCCATTAATATCACCACAATTGGCAGCAATGCCTTTCAGACCCAGGACGTTCTGCCAGGATTGGAAGGAGCCCTGAGCCAGACGCCGAGACTGACCTTTACGGGAACTATTTCGCCGGACAGTGTGCCTTTTCAATATGCCATGGATCCCGGTTCTAACATTAATAAGGGAACCCAGCCGGTAACCTACATAGAATATTACAGCGGCTGGCCCACTAATCTGGTGGTACAGTATAATCCTTCAACCGACAGTAATGAATTGATAGATTATCCCACCATGAGTGATTTAAATTCCTACACGGCGGATTCCTTCCCTTATGCCACAGCGGAGCTGGCTCAGACTGCGAAAAACGCTGTGAACAAATACATCCGGGACAATGGCGGCACTGGTTATACTTTGGATCCAGGCATAGAAAGCGAGGCCATTACCCAGGATGAGCAGGCGATTTTGAATGCGGTGCTGAACCTGTCAATTCCAAACGGCGTGGAGTCTGTGAAGGACGAATTGTTCAAAGACAAGGAGGAAGAGGACTTTACGTGGGCCAAGGAGCAGCATTGGCAGAGCCTGGACTGGAATAATATGACAGCGGAACAGATGCCTTTGCAGAAATCCATTACCACGGAGGGACTGGCACAGATACCTGCCCAGATGTTTGAGGGATGCGTCAACTTAACCAGTGTCAGCATTCTCGGAGATACTGCAAGAATTGGAGATTACGCATTTGACGGCTGTACTTATTTAAGCTCAGTGCAGATTTCTCCCACGGTGAGCGAGATGGGGCTCAGGCCCTTTAGAGGCTGTTCCCAGCTGATTGATGTGGATTTTCAGGGAAGCCCTAACTTTACCTGTGAAAGGTCTATTATCTACGGGCTTACGGACGGAGCTAAAACCAGCATTGTGCAATGTCTGGAATCCAGAGGCAACGGCAGGGTAAACGGCAGCTATAACGGAAAGGTGGATGCCGTAGAGCTTGCAGGAGTCACCTCTGTGGCCGACGAAGCATTTATGGATGCTGCCAATGTGACCAGCATAGATTTCAATGACAGCAGGATTACAAGGGTTCCTCCTTACGCATTTGCGGAAACAAGCAGCCTGTATTCGGTAACGCTTCCCGCTACAGTGCAGAGCATTGCGGAGCATGCCTTTTTAAACAGCGGAGTGCAGGCGGTTTATATTCCCGGGTCGGTGAGCTACATCGACAATACGGCCTTCGGGGATGAGCGAGGAGAGAATATTTCATCCAACCTGACGCTCTACTGTCCGGATGACAGCGTAGCTGCTATTTTTGCCGATGAAAAAGGAATTGACCACCAGCCTTATAGCGGGCAGGAGGTATTTACCGTAATCTTCTGGATGACCAATTATGCCACCGGAAGGGGAGAGGTCATCCATCAGGAGGATGTGGTTGCAGGAGACGATGTGGCGCTGCCTACCACGGACGATTATCCGCAGCTGATTCAGGAGGGCTACCGCTTTATCGGATGGAGCGAGGATGGGCGTAATATTCAGGCGCCCACGGATATCTGGGCTCAGTATGAGGTGATAGATCCCAATGCGGAGAAGCTGACGGTTGAGTTTTATGATATCAATAATCAGCTGATTGAGAGTGTTTTGGTAGACGCAGGAAGCGATGCAACCTCTCTTGCCCCCAGCGCGGCGGAGATGGCAGTGTCAGGATACTCCTTTACCGGATGGCGTCCCGCCATAAACAATATTACGGAGAATACCAAAACCTATGCCCAGTACACTCCTTTGGGCGAGACAGAGTATGTTGTAAATTTCTATGATTGGAATGGAACGCTGCTTTACACCCAGACAGTGGCGGCAGGCGGCAGCGCGATTCCTCCCCAGAATCCGGTGCGGGAAGGCTATACCTTCACGGGCTGGATGCCGGGCATAACGAATATCCAGAAGGATACGGACGTATATGCCCAGTATGAAAGAAATGACGGCACCGGCGGGAGCGGAAACGGCAATAATAATGGAAACAATAACAATGGAAATGCAGTATACTATACCCTGACCGTGCGCAACGGCAGCGGGTCCGGAAGCTATGTGGCAGGCTCCCAGCCTATTATCATTGCCAACGATCCGGCATCCGGACAGGAATTCAGCAGCTGGACTGTGGAGCCTTCAGATGTGACCATAGCCAGCACGGCTGTAAGCGCTACTGTAATTACCATGCCTGAAAAAAATGTGACTGTAACGGCAAATTACAGAAAAGCAGGCTCGGGCACAGCTACTACGGGAAGCGGTAATTCGGCGGGCTCCAGCTCTTCTAACAGACCAAATAATACCACGGGGACCGTATCCAATGGAGGCACCACCGTTGTCATTGATAAAAACGGACTGTCCAACACAGGCGTAGTGTCCGCCACAGTAAACGGCTCCTCCGATGATTTTGTGATTAAGATTACGGAGAGTGCGCAGGCTACGGAAGCGGCCGTAAGAGCCCTGATGACGGAATACGGCGATTTGACAAACATAAAATATTTCCCTATGGATATCAGCCTTTATGATTCTACGGGTACGAAGAAGATTACAGACACTACAGGCTTGTCCATCACCATAACGCTGCCCTTGCCGGATTCCCTGATTACTTACGCAGGAAATAACATGATAGCAGGGGTGGTAAATGACAGATTAGATAAGCTGACGCCGAGATTTACCACAATATCCGGTGTGTCCTGTATCACATTTACGGCAGAGCATTTTTCACCCTATGTGATTTATGTGGATACGGAGGATCTGACTGCGGGAACCGTGGCGGACAATACGCCCCAGACCGGAGACGGCATTCATCCCAAGTGGTTTTTGTCCGTGGGTCTTGCATGTTTGTCCTTTGTATTGTTTATGAAGAGGGACAAAAAGGTGCTGAGAAAAGCAAGAGCTTAGCGTGAAGAGCGGTAAACGGAAAGAAGTGGGAAGATGTATGAGAAAAATGGAGCTTCATAAGAGTAAGAAAAAAATGAGCGGGATTCTGCTTATGATCACTGCGCTCATCATTATGCAGCTTCCTGTAACGGAGGCAGATGCGGCAACATCTGCCTCCGATTTTAGGATAGAGGGAAGTACACTGGTAAAGTACCGGGGAACAGAGACCAATGTGTCTGTGCCGGATACTGTGGAGGTTATTGGGGAAAGCGCCTTTGAGGGAGATACCAATATTGAATTGGTAGTGCTTCCCAATTCCGTAAGGCGGATTGAACCTTACGCCTTTTGGGGCTGTGATAATCTGGACACGGTGGTTTTGGGAAGAGGTCTTACGGAAATAGGTGATTATGCTTTTACGGAGTGCAGGGGACTTGAACAGATGACCATTCCCTCTAATGTGAGAAGCATAGGAATTCAGGCCTTTGCAGACTGCGTAAATCTCACCGATATCACGATTCCGGATCAGGTGACGAATATCCATGAGACAGCCTTTGACGGCTGTTATCAGCTGACCATACATTGTGATGCGGGGAGTGTGGCGGATCAGTTTGCGCAGGAGTTTTACGTAAGGCAGAGTGAAATGCCGGAATACGAGGATGTGCCTGATTACCAGTATGAGGACGATGCTTCCGGGGATGGCTCAGGAGAAGCTGTTGACGGTACTGCAGATGCTTCCGGGGAATCGGGTACACAGGACGATCAGACAGAGGAGACTCCCTCTCAGGACGGCTCGGGTACGGAAACCCTTCTGGGGAGCACTAAAATTGTAGGAAATCAGGCGGTTTTTTTTATAGATAACACAAGTCCTACCGTCTTTGACGGAAGCCAGGGAGGAAGTGGGCAGGCAGGAGCGGATGGCTCAGACACAGGAAACGACGCAGGAGCAGCGGATGCCGGTGCAGCAGTAAATTCCGCAGAAGCTGGGGAAGCCGGGGAACGGCTGGCCAAGTATACGATTGTAGATCAAAGAATCGTGGCGGATCAGGCGTATTACAGAAATGAGACTTTGGAGAACCTGACGCTGCCCGAGGGCATAGAGGAGATTGGACAGTTTGCCTTTGCCAGAAGCAGCGTGACACAGGCGGTTCTTCCGGAGGGAGTGGAGAGAATCTGCTATGGGGCCTTTTACCACTGTGACCAGCTTTCTTCGGTAGAACTGCCGGAAACCGTTATGCTGGTGGAACCTAAGGCCTTTGACCATACAGCCTGGGTGGAAAATTTTTTGGAAAACGGACAGGAAGATTTCTTGATCAGCGGCGGTGTGCTGGTTGCATACAGGGGGAATGCCTCCCAGGTGGAAATTCCGCAAGGCGTCAGAATCATTGCAGGAGAAGCCCTTAAGGATCACAGTGAGATCACCAGTGTGACCCTTCCGGATACCCTTTCCTCTATCGGGGAAGGCGCTTTTGAGGGCTGCAGCGGACTTTCCGAGATTGTGTTCGGACAGCAGGATACCTTGGTGGAGATTAAGGATAGAGCCTTTTTCGGCTGTGCTCTTGAGAGCGTTTCTCTTCCGGCCTCTGTGGAGAGACTGGGAACCAAGGCCTTTGATGAGGAGGCAGCTGTGAGCAGTGAAGGAGCTCAAATGCCGGAAACTACTTATGAGACTTCTGCCCAGAGACTATCCAATGAAGCCTATCGGAACTATCCGGAGGAAACGGGAGAGCCGGGCGTTGCAGTGACCGGATATGAAGGAGCCACAGCTTCCCTGGAGGGAGCGGCGCGGGCTTATACCCTGTCTGTAAATCCACAGGGGGACAGAGCTGTTTTGGAAGCTGCTTTCCAGAGGAGCCTTGGGACAGCGCTTCCGGAAAATACGCTGGTTTTGGAGCTTATACTGAGCGATAACAGTGGAATCCCTTTGACGAAGCTTGGAACAAGGCAGCTTACGGTGACGCTGCCGGTTCCTGATTCCCTGAAGGGTGAGCAGGCCCAGGTGTATACTGTAGACCGAAACGGACAGCTGGAGCAGATTTCCTCCCAGCGAATTCTTTCCGGGGATGTGGAGTGCATCCGGTTTTCTGTGAATCAGATTTCCTCCTTCGGAATCTGCGGCACGGGGGAAGCCCTTGACGACAGTGAGATATTAGAGGAGACTGTTCAAAGCACCAGCATGAGCGGACCTGAAGCAGGCAGTGACAGCGCCTTGGCGTTTGCTCGTTTTCTGGTGGGAGGAGCGCTTTTGATTACAGGAGCCATACTTTTATTTGTCAGAAGGAAAAGAGAAGAAACGTAACGAAACCATTGCTCCGGCATAAGATAGGATAAAGTATATGCCGGAGCAATCATTATTATGCAGCGTGTAAGAGAACAGATTGGGGCGCAGCCGCTGGAGGAATTGCCGGAGAGGCCGGTGACGGTAGCGGTGCTGGATACGGGGATCGCAAGGCATCCTGATCTTTTTGGGAAATTGTTATGCTTTCGGGATTTTGTAGGGCACAAAAATGTAATGTATGACGATAACGGGCATGGTACTCATGTGTGTGGAATTATCTGCGGGAGCGGCATTCTGTCAGAGGGACGCTACCGGGGAATCGCTCCGGAGGCCAGACTTGTGGTGGGAAAGGTTTTAGACAAAAAGGGAGATGGAACCACTGAGAGCATGCTGGAGGGATTAAAGTGGATCATGACCGTCCGGGAGAAATATGATATCAGAATTTTAAATATATCGGTAGGTATTGGAAATCTGGACGAGGAGAAAAAGGAAAGGGCTCTGAGAGAACGGCTGGAGGCTGTCTGGGACAGCGGAATAGCAGTGATTTGTGCGGCGGGGAATAAGGGCCCCGGAAACGGCAGTATTTCTTCCGTAGGGGGAAGCAGGCGGATGATTACGGTAGGATGCCATGACGGGATTTACTGCCGGGACAATCCCAAGAGATGTGAAACCTATTCGGGAAGGGGAAATCTGGCCGATTCCATCAGAAAACCGGACCTGGTGGCACCCGGTACGGATATCATATCCTGTAATATGGGGTATCAGAGCGTTCATGGAAAAATAAAAAACGCTTATATCGCAAAAAGCGGAACCTCCATGGCCACTCCTATTGTGGCCGGGGCGGCAGCCCTTGCGCTGCAGAAGTTTCCTGAACTGACCAATGAGGAGCTGAAGCAGAAGCTGACCATGACAGCCACCGACCTGGGGGAGCCCTGGAATAAGCAGGGATGGGGCATGGTTCATGTGAAAAGATTGCTAAAAAGCTATTGACACACCTGGTATGATTGTATACAATTATACGAGGCAAGCTGATAAATACAAAGCGTGCATGTGCATCCGCACACAAATGAACGCCTGAGCACAGGCAGATGGGAGTGCCCTATGAGAGAGAATGACACATTTCAAGATCGTCCTGTCACCATGAACCAGAAGAATAATCTGCTGCAGATTGAGGAGCATATGTACATATTAGACGATGTGGATAAGCCTAATGTGTTCCGTAATATGTTTCCTTATTCCGAGGTTCCAAAGATTCCTTTTAACGACAGGATCGTTCCCCACAATATGCCTAAGGAAATCTGGATTACGGATACCACCTTTCGGGATGGACAGCAGTCCAGAGCGCCTTATACCACGGAGCAGATTGTAAAGATTTTTGATTATCTGCATGAGCTGGGCGGACCCAACGGAATGATAAGAGCCAGTGAATTTTTCCTGTACAGCAAAAAGGACAGGGATGCGGTTTATCAATGTATGGAGAGAGGCTACCGGTATCCGGAGGTCACAAGCTGGATACGTGCAAATAGAGAGGACTTTAAGCTGGTAAAAGAGATCGGCATGAAGGAGACGGGTATCCTGGTAAGCTGCTCTGACTATCATATTTTTTTAAAGCTGAAGATGACCAGGCGCCAGGCTATGGAGCATTATCTGAGTGTGATCAGAGAGTGCTTAGAGGAGGGAATCAGCCCCCGGTGTCATTTGGAGGATATTACAAGAGCGGATATTTACGGCTATGTGGTGCCTTTTTGCCTGGAGCTGATGAAGCTGATGAAGGAGTACCAGATTCCCATTAAAATACGGGCCTGTGATACCATGGGATATGGCGTGAATTTTCCTGGTGCGGTGATTCCCAGAAGCGTACAGGGAATTATTTACGCCATCCATACCCATGCGGGTGTGCCTCATGAGCTGATCGAATGGCATGGTCATAATGATTTCTATAAGGCGGTGACCAATTCCACCACGGCGTGGCTGTATGGCTGCTCGGGCGTGAATACGTCGCTGTTTGGCATTGGTGAAAGGACGGGGAACACCCCTCTGGAGGCCATGGTGTTTGAGTACGCCCAGCTGAAGGGAGATTTAAACGGCATGAATACCACTGTAATCACCGAGCTGGCAGAATACTATGAAAAGGAAATCGGATATCAGATTCCGCCCAGAACTCCTTTTGTGGGCAAGAATTTCAATGTGACCAGAGCGGGGATACATGCGGACGGATTGTTGAAAAATGAAGAGATTTACAATATTTTTGACACAGAGAAGTTTTTGAACCGCCCGGTGCTGTGCGCCGTCTCCAACACCTCGGGACTGGCAGGCATAGCCCACTGGATCAACACTTATTACAAGCTTAAAGGAGACAAGCAGGTGGATAAAACCAGTGAGCTGGTAAAAGAGATCAAGAAATGGGTGGACGAGGAATATGCGGGAGGACGGGTGACCGTGCTTACGGACGAGGAGATCGTAGCCTGTTTAAACCGTATATGTCTGGAGAAAAACATAACCATTGGTGAATAAGCCCAAAGCAAGGCTTATCGGAAAGGCATGAAAAGTGAGCAAGTATGATGTGAAGCAGGAGGTAACGGACAAGTACTCCCTGCGGGGCCGGGTATTTCACCGGCTCAGGGAAGATATTCTCAACGGAAAATATGAGGAGCATGAAGAACTTCGGGAGGTTGCCATAGGCGAAGAGCTGGGAGTCAGCAGAACACCTGTGAGGGAGGCTTTCAGGCAGCTGGAGCTGGAAGGCCTGATTCAGATTATTCCCAACAAGGGAGCCTATGTGACGGGCATCACCCAAAAGGATGTGAAGGATATTTATATGATCCGTTCGCTTTTGGAAGGCCTGTGTGCCAGATGGGCCACGGAGCACATTACAAAGGAGCAGCTTGAGGAGCTGGAGGAGAACGTTTATCTGGCCCGGTTTCACGCAGAAAAAGGACATTTGGAGCAGCTGGCGGAGCTGGATAACCGCTTCCATGACATTTTATATGAGGCCTGCAGCAGTAAGATACTGGAGCATCAGCTGAAGGATTTTCACCAGTATGTGCTGCGGGTGCGCAGAAAAACCCTTTCCAGCGCAGACAGAGGGCCTAAGTCCAATGATGAGCATGAAGAGCTTTTAGAGGCAATCAAGGCGGGAAACGCCGGGCTGGCAGAGCAGCTTGCAAACCGCCATATGATAAATGCCTATGAAAATATGGTAAAAAACGGGCTGAATGAAGCCTACGGGAAACAAGAAAAGGAGACCGAAGCAAATGGAAAAAATTAAGATGACAACGCCTCTTGTGGAAATGGATGGAGACGAAATGACCAGAATTCTCTGGAAGATGATCAAGGATGAGCTTTTGCTTCCCTACATTGACCTGAAGACAGAGTATTATGATCTGGGCCTGGAGCACAGGAATGAGACCGACGACCAGGTGACGGTGGATTCCGCAAAGGCAACCTTAAAGTACGGTGTGGCCGTAAAGTGCGCAACCATTACGCCAAACGGCGCCCGGATGCAGGAATATCATCTGAAGGAAATGTGGAAGAGCCCAAATGGCACTATCCGCGCCATTCTTGACGGTACCGTATTTCGCGCACCCATCCTGATAAAGGGGATTGTGCCTTATGTGAAAAACTGGACAAAGCCCATCACCATTGCCCGTCATGCCTACGGCGATGTGTATAAAAACACAGAGATCAAGGTGCCGGGACCGGGCAGGGCGGAGCTTGTTTACACGGCGGCAGACGGCACGGAAGTAAGAGAGCTGATTCACAATTTTGAGGGACCTGGAATTCTTCAGGGCATCCATAATACGGAAAAGTCCATTTCCAGCTTTGCAAGAGCATGCTTCGGGTATGCGCTGGATACCAAGCAGGATCTGTGGTTTGCCACAAAGGACACGATTTCCAAGAAATATGACCACACCTTTAAGGATATCTTCCAGGAAATTTATGATACAGAGTACAAGGAAAAATTTGAAAAACAGGGGATTACTTATTTTTATACCCTGATCGATGATGCGGTGGCGCGGGTGATCCGCTCCGAGGGAGGATTTATCTGGGCCTGCAAGAATTATGACGGAGATGTGATGTCGGATATGGTGGCAACCGCTTACGGAGATTTGTCTATGATGACCTCCGTGCTGGTTTCTCCAAGTGGAGCCTATGAGTACGAAGCGGCTCACGGCACCGTACAGCGCCATTATTATAAGCATCTGAAGGGAGAAGAGACCTCCACCAATTCCATCGCTACCATCTTTGCATGGACCGGCGCTCTGAAAAAGAGAGGGGAGCTGGACGGCAATGAGGCGCTTTGCGCGTTTGCGGACAAGCTGGAGAAGGCCTGCATAAAGACGGTGGAGGATGGAAAGATGACCAAGAGCCTTTCTCTGATTTCCACCTGTGAAAATCCTGTGATTTTAAACTCCCTGGAATTTATTCAGGCGATACGTGAAACGCTGGAGACTCTTCTGTAGGAAAACATTAAGGAAATATTGCAGATTTTTCAGAAAAAGAATGGGAAATCCCGGCTTATCTTGCCAGGATTTCCCATTCTTCATATAAGGCTTCCAGCTGTGCATCCACCTGTTCCTGTTCCTTCGTAAGCTCCATAAGCTTTGCGGCCTGGGTGCCCAGGGAAGGGTCGGAAAGCTGTGCGCGCAGCCGCCCAAGCTGCTCTTCCAGTGCGGCAATTTTTTCCTCACATTTTTTTAAATCGTTTTCCTTTTTCCGAATCCGGGCCTGCTCCTCCTTTTGGGCTTTCCAGTCCTGCTTTGCTTCGGAAGAGGAAGGGGCCAAAGAGGGGGCAGAAACGTCAGCGGGAGCAAAGGAAGCCCTGACGGTATCTCTTTTTTCCAGATAATAATCATAATTTCCAATGTAATTGACAAACCGACAGGCCGTGAGCTCTAAAATGCGGTGGGCGGTCTTGTTGATAAAATAGCGGTCGTGGGAGACGTAGAGGACTGTGCCCTGATACTGGTTTAAGGCGTCTTCCAAAATCTCCTTTGACATGATATCCAGATGATTGGTAGGCTCATCCAGAATCAGGAAATTGGCGTTGGAAAGCATCAGCTTTGCCAGAGATACCCGTCCCCGTTCTCCGCCGCTTAAATCTGCAATGCGCTTGAATACATCGTCCCCCGTAAAGAGAAAGGCGGCCAGCACATTGCGGATTTCTGTGTTGGAGAGATTAGGATACTCGTCGGAAATTTCCTCAAAAAGAGTTTTTTCACTGTGCAGCACATGATGCTCCTGATCGTAGTAACCGATCTCTACATTGGCGCCCAGACGGAAGGAGCCGCTGTCAGCAGGAAGCAGGCCGTTGAGTATTTTGAGCAGGGTGGTCTTTCCCGTGCCGTTATCTCCGATAATGGCTGTATGCTCCCCTTTTTTCAGTTCAAAGCTTACATCCTGAAACAGGGTGTGTCCATCGAAGCTTTTGCTTAAGCCCTCCACCGAAAGCACATCCTTTCCGCTCTCCCTGCGGGGGGTAAGGGTAAGCTTCATGTCCGCCCTTGCCTCTGTGGGCCGTTCGATCACGTCCATCTTATCCAGCAGCTTTTCCCGGCTTTCCGCCCGTTTGATGGATTTTTCCCGGTTGAAGGAGCGCAGCTTTTCGATGACCGCCTCCTGATGCTTGATTTCCCGCTGCTGATTCATGTAGGCATTCCAGGCTGCAGCCCTAAGCCTTTCCTTCTTTTCCGCATAGGCAGAGTAGTTGCCCAAAAAGGTTGTGGACTTTGTCTGGTCGATTTCTATGATCTTTTGGGCAATGCGGTCCAAAAAGAAACGGTCATGGGACACAACCAGCACAGCGCCCCTATAATTCATCAGATAGGTTTCCAGCCAGGAAATGGAATTCATGTCCAGATGGTTGGTGGGCTCATCCAAAATAATCAAATCCGGCTTCTGTAAAAGCAGCCGCCCCAGGGCAACTCTGGTTTTCTGGCCTCCGGAGAGGGTGGAGACGGGCTTTGCAAATTCCTCTTCCTGAAAGCCAAGCCCCTTCAGCACGCCCATAATCTCGCTTTTGTAGGAATAGCCGTTTTTGGTTTCAAAGGCATGGGTGAGAGCAGAGTACTCCCGCATCAGCTCCTCCAGCCGGCCATCGTCCGCAGACTTCATGCTTTCCTCACATTCCCGCATGCGCTCCTCCAGATCGATGAGCTCCTGCTTCACAGACAAAAGCTCCTCATAAATAGAACGGGAGGTATCCGGCTCGCTGTTTTGGGCAAGATACCCCAGCGTCTTGTCCTTAGAGAGCACTGCGCCACCCTGGTCGGGTTTAAGCTCACCCACGATAATGCGCAGAAGCGTAGTTTTGCCCGCGCCGTTTATGCCTACGATGGCGGCCTTTTCATAATCTTCTATATGGAAGCTGATATTTTCCAATACTTTGTTTTCGCCAAATGCCTTGGATATATTTTGACAGGAGAGTATCATAATTTATTCCTCCTCAATAGTATCATAATATTTTACCTTGGAGAAATAATCCTGTCAATTCATTGACAAGTTTTTAACATTCGTCTATAATAATTTTATAAAATAGTTTGGAGGTAGTATCTTTGGAAGAAAAAGAAATTTCTCAAGCTGTCATCAGCCGTCTGCCAAGATATTTCCGTTATCTGGGAGAGCTTAAGGATGAAGGGGTTGAGCGGATATCCTCCCAGGAGTTAAGCGAGCTGATGAAGGTGACGGCATCCCAGATTCGGCAGGATTTTAATAATTTTGGCGGCTTTGGACAACAGGGCTATGGTTATAATGTGGAATATCTCTATAGGGAAATCGGCAAGATTCTCGGGCTGGATGAGAAGCATAACTTTATTATAATAGGAGCGGGAAATTTAGGACAGGCGCTGGGAAATTACCTGAATTTTGAGCGGCGAGGCTTTATTTTCCGGGGAATGTTTGACAAAAATCCAGCGCTTGTGGGCAAGGACGTCAGAGGGGTAAAGGTTATGCCCATGGAGGAGATGGAGCGCTTTGTAAAGGAGAACGATATCGATATCGCCGTGCTTACCATTCCCAAATCGGGTGCGGAGGAAGTGGCGGAGAGGCTTGTGGCAAATGGAATCCGGGCAATCTGGAATTTTGCTCATGTGGATTTGAATGTGCCGGAAGGGATTCAGGTGGAAAACGTGCATCTCTCCGACAGCTTGATGAAGCTATCCTATAATATCGGCTGTTATAAGCGGGAAAAGGATAAAGCATAGCAGGAGGAAGCTATGGGGAGCGAGGATAAAAAGGAAATTTTTTCAGGGGCCCTTCAAGGGAAAAAAATTCCAATATTGACGCTGGACAATAAATGGTACCGGCTGCTGGACGAGACGGGCAGGACAGCTGCAGGAGAGCTGACAGAACACCTCAATGAGCTTTTGCGCAGACAGGGAAAGCTCAATACAGAGTCCAAGGAAATCAGGAAGCTGAAAAAGAAGCTGATGAGCGAGATTGTGCCTATGGTCAATGAGGCAGAGCAAAGCCAAAATGCCGCCCTGGAGCAGAAAATAGAGGACAACAAGCGCCTGATTGCAGAGTGCAATGAAAAGCTGGAAAAATATCAGGACGAGATGCTTGAATTGCCCGGGGAGATTGACCGAGTCAATTTTCAACTGATGCTCTTTACCATGGAATGCTGTTATAGGACCATGAAGGAAAACCAAGGGGCTATTCAGGAGATTACGGACTGGGTGACGCAGGTCAGGATTGACTTAAAAAAGAATCTGATCCGCAGACAGGAGATGGAGCAGCAGAATCAGGAAATCTATTCCTATATGCACGATGTGTTCGGAGCGGATGTGGTGGATTTGTTTGATATGAGCATGCTTCCGGAGAATTCTTCGGAAAAATAACAATGGGAACCATGCTTTGCGGGCTTCCTGTATCGTGAATAAAAAGGATTGTTGCAGAACAGTCCTTTTTGTTTTATACTTGGAATGCGCAAAGGACAGCGCAGAAATGAGGCAAATATGAAATATCTGGTCACTGCAGAGGAAATGAAAGAATATGACCGCAATACCATAGAAAGAATCGGCATTCCGGGCATGGTGCTTATGGAGAGAGCGGCACTGGCGGCACTTGGAGAAATCCGGAAGATTATGAAAAAATGCCGGGATCAGAGGAAAAGAGTGCTGATTCTTACCGGGATGGGGAACAATGGCGGAGACGGACTTGCATTGGCCAGGCTTCTTGCAGAGGAGTCCTGGGAGGTGGAGATATGGCATGTGGGAGAAAGAAAAAAGGCTTCTCCACAGTGGGAGAAGCAGTCTGCCATTCTGCAAAATTATCCTGTGAAAACAGGCAGCAAACCTTTCAGGGAGGAATATACTATTTTAATAGACGCTTTATTCGGAGTAGGACTTTCCAGAGAGGTGAAGGGAGAGTTCGCCCAGGCCATAGAAACCTTTAACAGCCTTTCGGGGTATAAGATAGCTCTGGACGTTCCAAGCGGCATTGATTCTGACACCGGACGGGTGCTGGGAACAGCCGTGAGGGCGGATATGACGGTGACCTTTGGATTTTTGAAAAGAGGGCTTGCCCTGTATCCGGGCTGTCTTTACTGCGGAGAGGTGAAGGTAGACGGCGTTGGAATCGGCGAAGCCAGTTTTTTTGGAAGAAAGCCGCAGATGTTTTGCTATGACGAAGATGCAGAGAGCCTTCTGCCCCCTCGGGACCTGGCGGGCAATAAGGGCACCTTTGGCAAGGTGGTTTTGGCGGCGGGCAGCAGGAATATGGCGGGTGCTGCAGTGCTGGCTGCCAGGGCTGCCTATCGGATAGGTGCCGGTATGGTCAAGGTGATCACGCCAGAGGAAAACAGAGTGATTCTGCAGCAGCAGGTGCCGGAGGCTTTGCTTGGGAGCCCAAAGGAGCTTTTGCAGAGTCTTAAGTGGGCGGATGTGATTGCCGCCGGCCCCGGACTTTCCACTGGAAAGCAGGCCCTGGAGCTTTTGCGGAGCCTGATCTTTGAAAGCAGCCTTCCCCTGGTGCTGGACGCAGATGCCTTGAACCTGCTTTCTGAGGAGAACACATTTTTTCAGGAGCTATCCAGACAGGGGGCGGCGGGCAGAAGGATGATTCTGACACCCCATGTGGGAGAGCTTTCCAGACTTATGGGGAAAACGATACAGGAGCTTAAGGAAAATCTGCCTGATGCAGGAGTAAGGCTTGCAGAAAGGCTTCACGCCGTCTTAGTGGTAAAGGATGCCCGTACCTTTGTGTGTCGGGAAGATGGGACTGTGTGCGTAAATCTGGCGGGCAACAGCGGCATGGCAACCGCTGGAAGCGGCGACGTTTTGGCGGGGGTGATAGCCGGACTGTGTGCACAGGGGATGGAACCCTTTGAGGCCGCTGCCGCAGGCGTGTGTCTGCATGCAAGGGCGGGAGACAAGGCAGCCTGCAGATGCGGTGAACACGGCCTGATGGCGGGAGACATTATTGAAAATATGGCATTTTGCCAGGATACGCAAAGGAAAGAAATCAGATGGACGAATGGAACGAGAAATTAAAGGCCTGTCAGAGAGGGTATGTGGAGATAAATCTGGATGCTATTGTGGAAAACATGTGCAGCATGAAAAAGCAGATCGGAGCGCATACAAAAATGCTGGGCGTGGTCAAGGCAGACGGCTATGGGCATGGCAGCGTTCCCATTGCCAGACGCCTTGAGGGGCTTGATTTTCTGTACGGCTTTGCTGTGGCTACGGTGGAGGAAGCTTACAAGCTGCGGCGCGCGGGAATCAAAAAGCCCATCCTTATTCTGGGCTATGCCTTTCCCGATTCTTATGAAATGCTTGCAAGATGGGAAATTCGTCCGGCAGTGTTCCGGGAGGACTCCCTTAAGGCGTTGTCCCAAGGGGCAAAAGCGGCGGGAAAGCGCCTTAAGGTGCATGTGAAGGTAGATACGGGAATGGGCAGGATTGGCATTATGCCAGACGATGAGGGACTTGCCTTTGTGCGCAGGCTTTCCATGGAGCCGGGGATTGAGATAGAGGGGATATTCACCCATTTTGCCAAAGCGGACACAAGGGATAAAACCAGCGCCCGACAGCAGCTTTGCATTTTCCAGGACTTTTTGAAAAGAATAGAAGAGGAGCTTGGCATCAAAATTCCCATAAAGCATTGTTCCAACAGCGCGGGGATTCTGGAGCTGCCGGAGGCGCACATGGATTTGGTCAGAGCAGGCATTGCCCTGTATGGACTTTATCCTTCCGGGGAGATGCGCAGGGATGTAGTACCCCTGCGGCCGGCTCTGTCCTGGTACAGCACAGTGATCTACCTAAAGACCATTCAAAAGGGTCAGAGCGTGGGCTATGGCTCTACCTTTACCGCAAAACGGGATACCCGGGTGGCCACGATTCCCATAGGCTATGGGGACGGCTATCCCCGCTCCCTGTCGGGAAAGGGGTATGTGCTGATCAGAGGGAAAAAGGCTCCCATATTAGGGAGAATCTGCATGGATCAGTTTATGGTGGACGTTTCAGAGATACCAAAGGCTGCCGAGGGTGACCGGGTGACGCTGCTTGGCGTTGACGGAAGAGAGCAGATCAGCGCAGAAGAGCTGGGGGAGCTGTCGGGACGTTTTCATTATGAATTGGTCTGCGACATTGGAACGAGAATCCCCAGAGTCTATCTCCAGGGCGGAGAAAAATTTTGAATACCTCCAGATAAAACGGCAATACTATCGTACAAACAACGAGAGCTGTAGACGGCGGAAGCTGCTTGTATGGCAGAATGGAGGAAAAATGAAAAGAGGAGATGTATATTACGCGGATTTAAGACCGGTCATCGGCTCGGAACAGGGAGGCATACGGCCAGTGCTGATCATCCAGAATGATGTGGGAAACAGGCACAGCCCCACCGTGATCTGCGCAGCCATTACCTCTAAGATGAACAAGGCAAAGCTTCCCACTCATATAGAATTGAACGCAAAGCTTTATGATATGGATAAGGACTCTGTGGTTTTATTGGAGCAGCTTAGGACGATTGATAAGAAGCGTCTCAAAGACAAGGTATGCCACCTGGACGGCGAGGTCATGCAAAGGGTGAACAAGGCCCTGATGATAAGCCTGGAATTGGATACATAAAGGACCCGGGCTTGCAGTTCTTGACGAATGATATGGAAAATGGTATATTTATGAAAAATGTCTTTATGCAGAAGGCTTTGCAGGATAGAAGGAACAAAAGGAGAAAACCATGTCAGGACATTCAAAATTTGCTAATATTAAACATAAAAAGGAGAAAAACGACGCCGCCAAGGGAAAGATTTTTACCATTATCGGAAGAGAGATCGCGGTAGCCGTGAAGGAGGGCGGACCGGACCCGGGCAACAATTTCAAGCTGGCCGCGGTGATCGCCAAGGCAAAAGCCAATAATATGCCAAATGACACCATTGAAAGGGGCATAAAGAAGGCGGCCGGAGACACGGGAAATGTAAATTATGAATATGTCACCTATGAAGGCTATGGACCAAGCGGCATCGCCATTATCGTAGATGCGCTTACAGACAATAAAAACCGCACCGCAGCCAATGTGAGAAGCGCCTTTACCAAGGGACAGGGAAATGTAGGCACACCCGGCTGCGTGTCCTTTATGTTTGACAAAAAGGGGCAGATTATCATTGATAAGGAAGAGTGCGATATGGAGGCGGACGATCTGATGATGCTTGCACTGGATGCAGGCGCGGAGGATTTTTCCGAGGAGGAGGACAGCTTTGAGGTGCTCACCGACCCCGACAGCTTCGAGGAGGTGAGGAAGGCCCTGGAGGACGCCGGCATTCCCATGCTGAGCGCTGAGGTGACCATGATTCCCCAGAATTATGTGGAGCTGACAGACGAAACGGCCATAAAGAACCTGCAGAAAACGCTGGATCTTTTGGATGAGGATGACGACGTACAGGCAGTTTATCACAACTGGGACGAATAAGGCGCACAGTAGCTTAGGCTGAAAGGCAAAAAGAGCGTGGAAATGAGGAAAAAAGATGGAAAATAATTACAAAAAAGAAACGATCTGTATTCAATCCGGATGGAAGCCTGTTAATGGACAACCCCGTGTGCTGCCCATTATTCAGAGCACTACCTTCAAATACGATACTTCAGAGCAGATGGGAAGGCTCTTCGATTTGGAAGAGAGCGGTTATTTTTATACAAGACTGCAGAATCCCACCAACGACTTTGTAGCCCAGAAGATTTGCGAGCTGGAGGGCGGAGCTGCCGCCATGCTTACCAGCTCCGGACAGGCTGCCAACTACTACGCCGTATTCAATATCTGTGAAGCGGGGGATCATGTGGTTTTGTCCTCCACGGTTTACGGCGGCACCTTCAATCTTTTGACGGTTACCATGAAAAAAATGGGAATTCAGTGTACGGTGGTAGACCCTGATGCACCGGAGGAGGAGATTGCAAAGGCATTTCAGGAGAATACCAAGTGTGTTCTTGCGGAGACCATTGCAAATCCGGCGCTGGTGGTTTTGGATATTGAAAAATTTGCGCGACTGGCCCATTCCCATCAGGTGCCTTTGATCGTAGATAATACCTTTGCCACACCCATAAACTGCAATCCTTTTTTATGGGGAGCGGATATCGTAACTCATTCCACTACAAAATATATGGACGGCCATGCTATGTGCGTGGGCGGCGCGATTGTAGATTCCGGCAACTTTGACTGGGAGAGCTGCCCGGAGAAATTCCCTGGACTGACCACTCCGGATGATTCTTACCACGGAATCACCTATACGAAAAAATTCGGCAAGGCAGCCTATATTACAAAGGCTACTGCACAGCTGATGCGGGACCTGGGGTCTATCCAGGCGCCTCAAAATGCTTTTCTTTTGAATATAGGTCTGGAAACGCTGCCTCTGCGCATGGAGAGGCACTGCGCAAACGCTCTGGCCGTGGCGGAGTACCTGGAGTCTCACGACAAGGTTGCATGGGTAAATTATCCGGGCTTAAAGAGCAGCAGGTATTATGAGCTGGCCAAGAAGTATATGCCAAAGGGAACCTGCGGCGTGATCTCCTTTGGATTAAAGGGCGGCAGAAAGGCTGCAGAAAAAATGATGGATCATTTAAAGCTGGCTGCGATTGTCACTCATGTGGCAGATGCAAGAACCTGTGTCCTTCATCCGGCAAGCCACACCCACAGACAGATGACGGACGAGCAGCTTGTGGAGGCGGGAGTAGCTCCTGATTTGATTCGTTTCTCCGTAGGTCTGGAGCATATGGATGATATTATCGCGGACCTGGAACAGGCCTTGCGGGAGGTATAATGCAAAAGGAGAGCGTATGGAGAGACTGGCGATTGTAGTTCCCTGCTATAATGAGGAGGAAGTGCTCAAGATTGCTTCCCAGGCTCTGCGGGAAGTACTGGATGATTTGGTGAAAAAGGAAAAGATAGCTGAGGACAGCTTTATTCTGTTTGTCAATGACGGAAGCAGGGACCGCACCTGGGAATTGATTGAGGAAGAACACAGAGCGCATCCCGTTCAGGTTTTCGGCGTGAAGCTGGCAGGCAATGTGGGACATCAGTTTGCGCTGACGGCAGGGCTCATTACTGCTATGGATATCAGTGATGTGACAATCTCCATAGATGCGGACCTGCAGGATGATGTGGCCGTGATTGAGGAGATGATCGATAAGTTTCATCAGGGCTGCGACATTGTATACGGTGTCAGAAAAGAGCGCAAAACGGACACTTTCTTTAAACGCACCACAGCCCAGGGCTTTTATAAGCTCATGGACCTTATGGGCGTAAAGACCGTTTACAATCACGCGGACTTTCGTTTGATGTCCAAGCGGGCAGTGGAGCAGTTTTCCAAGTATAAGGAGACCAATCTGTTCTTAAGAGGCATGATGCCTCTTCTGGGCTACCAGACAGACAGCGTCTATTATGACCGAAAGGAGCGGGTGGCCGGGGAGTCCAAATATCCCTTGAAAAAGATGCTTGCCCTTGCCTTTAACGGGATATCCTCCTTTAGTGTAAAGCCCATTAGTCTGATACTGGGAATCGGCCTGCTTATTGTTATAGTTTCGGTGCTGGCTCTCGTTTACGCCCTGATTTCCTATTTTACCGGACATGTGGTTCCCGGGTGGACTTCGCTGATTTTATCCATCTGGTTCCTGGGAGGCCTGCAGCTTCTTGCCATCGGTCTGGTGGGACAATATATCGGCAAGATTTATATCGAGGTGAAGCACAGACCACGCTATAATATTGAAAAAGTGTTGACCAGCGAAGAAATTAAGGAAGCTTGACATGAATTGGGAAAAAAACGGATTCAGCTATGCGCTGTGGCTTTTGTATAGTGCCGCAGCCATTGTTTTTTCGGTCTGTGTGGCGGTAAGCCTGTGCACAGAAAAGGGATATGAACCGCAGATAGGGCTTGTGTTGTGCATGGGGGCGTTTGCTGTGGCTGGGATTGCCACACTTTTTGTACATAAGGCTGCGGCAGCAATTTCAGATGGCGGGACTGCGGCAGCAGGACGCTTTTCCTTGCTTGTGCCGGAGTGTATCGGGGCAGTGGTTTTGCTTGCGGCAGGCATTTTTCTCCGGATACAGGCCATGCCCCAGACTCAGACACAGTCGGTTTATTTCGAGGCGGCAAAGGTTATGGAGGGACAGACGGTTCCCATGGTGGTGCATGGGGCTGTGTATGCCTACCTGCAGCTTCTGCATCTGCTTTGTCTGGTGTTTGGAAATAAAATGACTGCAGCCGTCATCTGCCAGATTGTTCTGCAGATGTGCGCTTTTGCGCTTCTCTATATAGGGGTGAAAAAAACAGCCGGAAGAGGGGCAGCATTGATTATGCTTGCCTTTGCCATGCTTTCACCGGGTATGATAAAGGAAGCAGTGGTTCTTTCCCCGGATATGCTGTTTCTGCTCTTTTTTGGGGTGGCTTTTGTGTCTGCAGCAAACCTGGCGGGAAAGAAAAGTCCTGTGGCATATTTATGTACCGGGCTTCTTGCCGGAATTGTGTGCTACTTTGATATAACAGGAAGTATCCTTCTTTTATTTCTCTGGAGCTTGGCTTTTTTAAAGGAGTCTGGCCTATCGGGCCGGATGCCTCTGCTTCTTTTGAGCCTGGCGGGCTTTTGCCTGGGACTTTTGGCGGTGATCTGCATAGACGCTCTTTCCAGCACAAAGAACGTGGGCAGTGTAATGGGGGCCTGGCTTAAGCTTTATAGTCCCGACAGTTTTTTGATTCCGGCGTTTTTGAATGCTGGAGCAATTTTCCCGGAGGGAATATTGCTTGCTTTCTGTCTGCTTCTTGGGGTGTTTGGCTTTTGGTGCAGAAAGGGAGCCGAGCGTCTGCGGGGCTTTACAATTCTGCTTTTTGCGCTGGGAGCGGCACAGTGCTTTGGGCTGGTAACCCAGGAGATGGACGGAGGAGTCTTATTCTTTTTTTTATTGTCCGTTCTGGCAGGCATAGGCGTTCAGGAAATATTTGCAGTGTCCGGTGCGGACGGTCAGCTGGAGGAAAGGGATAAACCAGAAGGTGAGGAACCGGAAACGGAGAAGGCAAAGGCAGAAGAACCGAAAACTCAAAAAGCGGATGCAGAGAACGGGGAGCTTGAGCTGATGCCGGAGTTTCAGGAAAAAGAGGCAAAGCCCAAGGTCAAATACATTGAAAATCCGCTTCCTCTGCCAAAGAGGCATGAAAGACGGACTATGGATTACAGACTGGGGTCTGACGACAGGGATGACTTTGACGTTGCCGTAAGCGACGATGATGATTTTGACATTTAAGCTGCGCATGAATCTGTAAAAAGCGTACATAATAGGAAAGACTGGATCAGAGAGATTCTGGTACAGTCTTTTTTTAGCGGCGCCTATAGCGTCCTAAAGACAGAAAGGAGAGAAGACAGATGGCGCAGGATGGAGAAAAGGAAAAAGACGGCAGAATTGAAGAAGAAAAACACAGGGATGAACGGATTGAGCAGACCGGACAGCTGACCTTGGATGAAAATGAGCAGAAGCAGAACATTCATCTGTTGACCATTATTGGAGAGATAGAGGGGCATGACAATCTTTCAGGCAGTTCAAAAACAACAAAATACGAACATATCCTTCCGCAGCTGGCGGCCATTGAGGACAGCAAGGAGATTCAGGGCCTGCTTGTTTTATTAAACACAATGGGGGGAGACGTGGAGGCGGGGCTTGCCATTGCGGAAATGATTGCCTCTTTGAGCAAGCCCTCGGTTTCCCTTGTGTTGGGAGGAAGTCATTCCATCGGCGTGCCAATTGCGGTGAGCACGGACTATTCTTACATTGTGCCTACAGGAACCATGGTGATACATCCCGTGCGGATGAACGGCATGGTGATCGGCGTGCCCCAGACCTTTGAATACTTTAAACTGATTCAGGATCGGATTACCGGCTTTGTGTGTGATCACTGTAAAATCAATAAAAGCCGCCTGGAAGAGCTGATGCTGGAAACCGGTGTGCTCACAAAGGATGTGGGAACCATCCTGGTGGGAGAAGAAGCGGTAAAGAATGGCATTATTGACGAGGTGGGCGGTGTGGACAAAGCAGTGCGCCGTCTGCACCAGATGATTGAAAAAAGAAAATCCGTGAAATAGTCCGGGTTTGTTAAATTGTATACATGGTGACAATCCGCCTGAAAAATGGTATACTCTTATAAGTGCATTTTAGATGGAAACAGAGAGGTATGAGGAAATGGCGGCAGCATCAGGCAAAAGAGCATCCTCTTCCAAAAAAAGAAGCGGAAATACAAATACTGCAAATTCAAATAAAAAAAAGAAAAATACCTATCAGAAGGCCCAGGACAGCGCACTGTTTCACGAGATAGGGCTGATTGTGCTGTTTGTGGCAATGGTGGTTTTATTTTGCTGCAATTTTGGGGTAATCGGTCCTGTGGGTGATTCCGTCAGCGCTGTCATGTTTGGGCTTTTTGGATGGACGGCTTATGCGGCTCCGGTTCTTCTTTTTCTGGCTGTGGCTTTTTGGTCGGCCAATGAAGGGAATCCCACTGCACTGCGCAAGGTGATAGCGGGCATCGTGCTGTTTTTGATGGCGGGGGTTGTCTGTGATCTGATTGCGGGAAACGGCAGCGGCATGGCGGCATATGATATCAAAGCCATTTACGAAAGCTCCAGTACAGGAAGGAATGGAGGCGGCGTATTGGCGGGCAGCCTCGCCTTTTTGCTGCATCATTATATGGAAACCATCGGTACGGTGCTGGTTGTCATTTTGTGCTCTACAATCAGCCTGATTCTTTTGACGGAGAAATCTCTGCTGCGCACGGTAAAGGACGGCTCAAGCCGGATGCGTGAAAGGAGCAGGGAGGACGCGGAAAGAAGAAGAGAATACACAAGACAGCGCAGAGAGGATCAGGAAGCTGCGAGAGCCAGAAGAGAAGAAGCGCGCAGGCTGAAGGCGGAGGAAAAGGAAAACGAAAGAATCCTGCGCATGGAGAAGAAGGTAACGGGGGTGATGCTGGACACCTCCCTGTCAAAGCCCTCACAGGAACGGCGAAGAGACGATATCCATGAGATTACCTTTTCCGGAGAAGCGGATTTTTCCCAGGAACAGAATTCCGCAGCACAAGCCAAAGAGGAACCGGATTTTGATTTTGAAAGAATCCAAATCCGCAGCGCGTATCAGTCTAATTCTCCTGAGCCTGTACAGGAGAACCGGGAGCCTTTGGAGGAGCCGGGGGAGGCAGCGCCGGAAAATGGGCTTTCAGACACCGTTGCGGCTTCCAGAATCCGCATCCACAAGGAGAGAATTCCGGAGGAGAGTTCCGCTGCTGTAAAGAGGCCGGAGAAAATGACTTCTGAAAAGCAGGAAAAGCCCCTTGGGGATACCAGAGAGGAGATACATAGGGACATTCAAAGCGCGGAAAAAAGAATTCCGAGAAAATATATGTTTCCACCGCTCTCAAGGCTTAAGAAGGGCGTGACGGCCACAGGAGATTCTACCAGAGAGCTCAAGGAGACGGCTCTTCGCCTGCAGCAGACGCTGAACACCTTCGGCGTGAGGGTCACCATCACCGATATCAGTCAGGGGCCCAGCGTAACCCGTTATGAGCTGCAGCCGGAGCAGGGCGTGAAGGTGTCGAAGATCGTGGGGCTTGCGGACGATATTAAGCTGAATCTTGCGGCTACGGATATTCGTATTGAAGCGCCTATCCCCGGCAAGGCGGCTATCGGCATTGAGGTTCCAAACAAGGAAAATATGCCGGTGGCTCTGCGTGATCTTTTGGAGACCAAAGAATTCAAGGAGTTTCCCTCTAATCTTGCCTTTGCGGTGGGAAAGGATATCGCGGGCAAGGTGGTGGTGGCGGATATTGCAAAGATGCCTCATATGCTGATTGCAGGTGCAACAGGCTCCGGAAAATCCGTGTGTATCAACACGCTGATCATGAGCATTCTCTACAAGGCCCATCCTGATGATGTAAAGCTGATCATGGTTGACCCAAAGGTGGTGGAGTTAAGCGTCTATAATGGGATACCCCATCTTTTGATTCCGGTGGTCACGGACCCGAAAAAGGCCTCTGCAGCCCTTCACTGGGGGGTGAGTGAGATGGAGGACCGCTACCGCAAATTTGCGGATTTCAACGTGCGTGATTTAAAGGGCTATAACCAAAAGGTGGAGGCCATGCGGGAAAGGGGCGATGAGACGGCTCCCGGAAAGCTGCCCCAGATTGTCATTATCGTGGATGAGCTGGCGGATCTTATGATGGTCTGTCCCGGGGAGGTGGAGGAATCTATCTGCCGTCTGGCACAGCTGGCCAGAGCTGCGGGGATTCATCTGATCATTGCAACACAGAGACCAAGCGTTGATGTAATCACCGGCTTAATCAAGGCCAATATGCCCAGCCGTGTGGCATTTTCCGTTTCCAGCGGTGTGGATTCCCGTACGATTCTTGATATGAACGGTGCGGAGAAGCTTTTGGGAAAAGGCGACATGCTGTTTTATCCACAGGGGTATTCCAAGCCTGCCCGCATACAAGGGGCCTTTGTGTCTGACAAGGAGGTTTCCGATGTGGTGGACTTTCTCAAAAATCAGGCGCTGGGCAACACCTATGCGGAGGACATTGAAAAAAAAATAAAGACCATGGGAAGCGCTTCCGGAGGAGGAAGCGGCTCCGGCCAGGCCGGGCAGAGGGACGAGTACTTTGCGGAGGCCGGCAGATTTATCATTGACAAGGACAAAGCCTCCATAGGCATGCTGCAGCGCGTGCTCAAGGTGGGATTTAACAGAGCCGCCAGGATTATGGATCAGCTGTGTGAGTACGGTGTGGTGGGTGAGGAGGAAGGCACCAAGCCCAGAAAAGTATTAATGAGTATGGAGCAGTTCGAGCAGCTTTTGGAAGAAATATAAGCAGAATCTAGGAGTAAGAGAGGTTGACAACGCCATGAAAACAGATATTCAGATTGCCCAGGAAGCAGTTATGAAGCCTATTACAGAGATTGCCCGGACCATTGGCATTGAGGAAGGAGAGCTGGAGCTTTACGGAACCTATAAGGCCAAGCTTTCGGAAGCGTATATGGAGAGAATGAAGGGGCAGCCGGACGGAAAGCTCATCCTGGTAACTGCCATCAACCCTACGCCGGCGGGAGAGGGAAAGACCACTACCAGCATAGGGCTGGGGCAGGCATTTGGCAAATTGGGAAAGAAGGCCATTCTGGCCTTGAGAGAGCCGTCGCTGGGTCCCTGCTTTGGCGTTAAGGGAGGCGCCGCAGGGGGCGGCTATGCCCAGCTGGTGCCTATGGAGGATTTGAATCTTCATTTTACGGGGGATTTTCATGCTGTTACCTCCGCCAACAATCTTTTGGCGGCGCTTATTGACAATCATATCCAGCAGGGAAATGAGCTGGGGATCGACCCAAGACAGATTGTCTGGAAGAGATGCGAGGATATGAATGACAGAGCCTTGCGGAATGTGGTGATCGGTCTTGGGGGACGTACGGATGGGTTTGTGAGAGAGGATCACTTTGTAATCACAGTGGCAAGCGAGATCATGGCGATTTTGTGCCTTGCGGAGGATATGAAAGATCTGAAGGAGCGGCTTGGCAAAATTGTAGCAGCCTACAATTTTGACGGAGAGCCTGTCACGGCGGGAGATTTGAAGGCGGTGGGCGCTATGGCTGCCCTTCTTAAGGATGCCCTGAAGCCGAACCTGATACAGACCCTGGAGCATACGCCGGCGCTGGTGCATGGAGGCCCTTTTGCCAACATTGCCCATGGGTGTAATTCCGTGCGGGCGACCAAGGCGGCGCTTAAGATGGCGGATTATTGTATTACAGAGGCTGGCTTCGGCGCTGATCTGGGAGCGGAAAAGTTTTTTGATATCAAATGCCGTATTTCGGGTCTTAAGCCCGATGCGGCGGTGCTGGTGGCCACCGTCAGGGCGTTAAAGTATAATGGAGGAGCGGCAAAGGCTGATTTAAACAAGGAAGATGTGGCTGCTTTGAAAAAGGGCATTGTAAACCTGGAAAAGCACATTGAGAATCTGAAGAAGTTTGGTGTTCCCGTGGTGGTGACTTTAAATTCCTTTGCCACGGATACCGTGGAAGAGGTTTCCTTTGTAAAAGATTTCTGTGAAGAGAGAGGGTGTGAGTTTGCCCTTTCCCAGGTCTGGGAAAAGGGAGGCGAAGGAGGCATAGAGCTGGCCCGGAAGCTGATGGAAACCTTGGAAAAAAAGGAGAGCCGTTTTCATGTGCTGTATGAGGATGACCTTGGGTTGCGGGAAAAAATCACTATGATAGCAAAGGAAGTCTATGGCGCAAACTGCGTGAATTTTTCACCTGCGGCTGCAAGACAGCTGGAAAAGCTGGAAAAGCTGGGTTTTGGCGCGCTTCCGGTATGTATGGCGAAAAATCAGTATTCCCTGTCCGACGATCCTGCTTTGTTGGGACGTCCGGAAAATTTTGAGATCAATGTGAGAGAAGCTTACGTTTCAGCAGGTGCTGGATTTGTGGTGGCGCTTACGGGAGCGGTCATGACCATGCCAGGACTGCCCAAGAGCCCGGCGGCCTATCGTATAGATGTAGATGAAAATGGTGTGATTACCGGTCTCTTTTAAGGAATTGAACTTGCGGGAAAGGTATGGAATTTATGAAGTGTCCAAATTGCGGGGCGGAGATAAGGGAGGGGTCTCTTTATTGCGAACATTGCGGTGAAGACATTCACATTGTGCCTGATTTTGAACCGGAGGTAGAATTTAGTCTTGAACAGACCTTAAGCGGCATTGTGGAGGAGCTTGGAGACAGTAAGAGCGAGAAAATTGCGGAACCGGAAGAGAATGCTTCAGGGAAACAGAACAAGGAGCATGGCCGGAAAAGAGCAAAAAGGCGAAAAAAGAAGCTGGCTCTGCTCATAGGTGGCTGTGTGTTTCTGGGGCTGCTTATATCGGCTGCTGTCTGGTCTGTTGCAATTTACCGGTACAATTCTCTTGATTATCAGGTACAAAGGGCGGTACAATGTGTGGAGAGCGGACAATACGATCAGGCGGTGGGTTATTACAGCCGGGCTCTTTCGCTGGACGAAAACAACATTGAGCTGAAATTTGCCCTGGCTGAAGCCTATTTTTTAAAGAACAATAGGATCGAATACGAGTATCTTCTGCGGGAAATCGTAAAGGACGCCGATGCAACCACACAGCAGCTGGAGAGAGCTTACGGCAAGCTCATTGCCATTTACCGTGCCAGGGAGAATTACCAGACCATAAACGATTTGATTTTGGGAAGTGAGAACAGCTCCATTATTTCCACCTATCAGAGTTATATCGCAATGGCTCCGGAATTCAGCATACCGGAGGGCTATTACAATGAGGTACAGCCTCTAAAGCTTACGGCGTTCGGCTCCGGCCGGATTTATTATACGCTGGACGGCAGCGAACCGGATGAAAACAGCAGCCAGTATACGGCTCCTATCATACTGGAGGATGGAGATTACATCATCAAGGCTTATTTTGTGAATGAGAATGGAATCGTCAGCGAATGCGTCACAAAAGAGTATCATATTGACATTGAGGAGATTCCGGCTCCGGAGATCAGCGCGGTGAGCGGCGAATACAATTTTCCTATCTACATTGAGGTTTTGAGCGATGCGGAGGATGTGTATTACACAACGGACGGCACAACGCCCACCTATTCCTCCACACCATATACAGGACCGATTCCCATGCCCCTTGGCAAATCCGTATTCCGATTTGCCAAAATTGTAGACGGAAGGTGCGGAAACGTCTCGGAGAGAACCTATCAGCTTGAGATGAATACGGAGTTCACCCCACAGGATGCGGAGACTGCAGTGGTGGAGTATATCGTTTCCACCGGAAAGATTTTTGACGAAAATGGCTATTTTAATGAGACGAACGCCAGATATCTGTATCAGTATCAATATGTGACGAACATCAGTGAGATAGATGATTTTTATGTGATATCTGAAATTTTTGAGGATGCAGACGGAATCCGCACAAAAACAGGCAGTCATTTTGCAGTAAACGCATATACGGGGGCGGTTTTTAAGCTGCAGACAGATGAAAACAATCAACTTACATTAGTTGAAATAGAATAGAGAGGTGTGTTATGTATAGGATTGCGAAAAAAAAGGAGCTTACCGCCAATATTTATTTGATGGAGGTGGAGGCAGAGAGAGTGGCAAAATCCTGCGAGCCGGGACAGTTTGTCATTGTCCGCACGGACAGCCAGGGGGAGAGAATCCCTTTGACCATCTGTGACTACGACAGAGAAAGGGGAACGGTTACCATTGTATTCCAAAGCGTGGGCGCGGGAACACAGATCATGGCCCATCTGGAGGAGGGAGACAGCTTTCACGATTTTGTGGGGCCCTTGGGCTGTGCTTCTGAGTTTGTAAAGGAAGATATAGAGGAGCTTAAGAAAAAGAAAATTCTCTTTGTGGCTGGAGGCGTGGGGGCGGCGCCGGTGTATCCCCAGGTAAAATGGCTGCATGAAAGAGGAATTTCGGCGGATGTGATTGTTGGCTGCAAGACGAAAAGCCTGTTAATTTTGGAAGAGGAAATGAAGGCAGTTGCCGGAAACCTTTACATTACCACCGATGACGGTTCCTATGGCAGAAGCGGCATGGTGACGAAAACCATACAGGATCTGGTGGATGAGGGCAAAAAGTATGATGTGTGTGTAGCCATTGGGCCCATGATAATGATGAAATTCGTATGCCAGCTTACAAAACAGTTAAACCTTCCTACGGTTGTGAGCTTAAATCCCATTATGGTAGATGGCACTGGAATGTGCGGAGCATGCCGGGTCACGGTAGGCGGGCAGGTAAAATTTGCCTGTGTGGACGGACCGGAATTTGACGGTCATGCAGTGAATTTTGACGAGGCCATGAGACGCCAGCAGATTTACAAAACCGCAGAGGGAAGAGCCATGTTAAAGCTGCAGGAGGGAGATACCCATCACGGAGGCTGCGGCATCTGCAGCTAGGGGATTTTAAGCTGCAGTTATCTAAAGAATCGAAGAATTTCGGAAACAGTTCAATCATGGAGGGAACAATGGACGTATTAAAAAAGGTGCCTGTCAGAGAACAGGACGCAAAGGAACGTGCAGCCAACTTTAAAGAGGTATGCCTTGGATATAACAAGGAGGAGGCCATGGAGGAGGCAGCCAGGTGTATCAACTGCAAAAACGCTCAGTGCGTCAAGGGCTGTCCTGTTGCAATCAATATTCCCGGCTTTATCCAAAAGGTAAAGGAAGGAGAGATCGAGGAGGCTTATCAGATTATCAGTGAAGCCAGCGCGCTTCCGGCAGTTTGTGGGCGTGTCTGCCCACAGGAGAGCCAGTGTGAAGGGAAATGTATCAGAGGAATCAAGGGTGATCCCATTTCTATCGGCAAGCTGGAGCGTTTTGTGGCAGACTGGGCCAGAGAAAACGGCATCAAGCCGGCGGGTCCCAAGGAGAAAAAAGGAAAGAAGGTTGCTGTGATCGGTTCCGGACCTGCAGGACTTACCTGTGCGGGCGATTTAGCCAAAATGGGTTATGAGGTGACAATCTTTGAAGCGCTTCACGAGCCGGGAGGCGTTTTGGTATACGGCATACCGGAGTTTCGTCTCCCCAAAAAGGAAGTGGTGGAGAAGGAGATCGAAAACGTGAAATCCCTTGGGGTAACCATAGAGACCAATGTGGTGGTGGGAAAATCTGTGACCATCGATGAGCTCTTGGAGGAAGAGGGCTTTGACGCGGTGTTTATCGGCTCCGGCGCGGGACTGCCCAAATTTATGGGGATTCCCGGAGAAAATTCCAACGGCGTATTTTCCGCAAATGAATATCTGACCAGAAACAATCTGATGAAATCCTTTGATCCTGACTCCAACACACCCATTATGCACGGTAAGAAGGTGGCGGTGGTAGGCGGAGGAAATGTGGCCATGGACGCTGCCCGGACGGCGCTGCGCCTGGGCGCTGAGGTGCACATTGTATACCGCAGAAGCGAAGAGGAGCTGCCCGCCAGAGTGGAGGAGGTGCATCATGCCAAGGAGGAAGGGATTATATTTGATCTGCTGACCAATCCTACGGAAATCCTTGCGGATGACAAGGGCTGGGTAACTGGCATGAGATGTATCAGAATGGAGCTGGGAGAACCGGATGCCTCAGGACGCCGCCGCCCGGTGGAAATCCCGGGCTCAGAGTTTGTCATGGAGCTGGATACGGTGATCATGTCCCTGGGAACCTCTCCCAATCCCTTGATTTCATCCACAACGGAGGGGCTTGAGGTCAATAAGTGGAAGTGTATTATTGCGGACGAGGCTGACGGAAAAACCACCAAAGAAGGCGTTTATGCGGGCGGGGACGCTGTCACCGGAGCTGCCACCGTTATTTTGGCCATGGGCGCAGGAAAGGCGGCGGCCAAGGGAATAGACGAATACTTAAGCGGAAAGGAATCGTAAAATGGTTAAGCATATTGTACTGTGGAATTTTGTGGAGGAGCTTACGACACAGGAGCGCACACAGGCGGGAGAGAAGATGAAGCAGCTTTTAGAGCCCATCAAAGAGCGTGTTCCGGGGGCTGTAGACATCCAGGTGATTATGAATGAACAGGAATCCAGCAACCGGGATGTGGCTTTGATTTCTACCTTTGAGACCCTGGAGGCTCTGGCGGAATATCAGAAGCATCCGGATCATGTGTCCGCAGGAAAGTATATCAGAAGCGTTACCTGCAACAGAGCCTGCATGGATTACGAGTTTTAGGAGGAAGGATTATGCCCTGGTGTCCCAAATGCAAGAATGAGTATCGTGAAGGAATCACCGTATGCGCAGACTGCGGGTGCGAGCTGGTGAATGAGGAGCAGATGGAGGAGCTTGTTTCTGTCATTTTCGGGGAGGAGGAACAGATGACTTCCCTGAAGGCGTTTTTGGAGTATCAGCAGATTGAGGGCGCCGTGATCCGCTATGACGAGCAGGATCAGGTTTTCGAGCTGCTTGTAAGGAAAAACGACAGGGAACGGGCTTTGGAAATTGCCAGGATTTTTTTGGAGCAGGAGGGCTCCCTTTCGCAAAACCGGGAGGAAAAAGAGGAAAAATCCACAGTTTATGAAAAGAGTGAACAAAAGGCGGAGGATAATCGTTCCTCTGCCTGGACGCTGTTAGTTGTGGGCGGCGCAGGCCTGGTATTTCTAATACTGGGAATGGGGGGAGTGCTTCCCTTTTCTGTGGGCAATCCCTATTTGTTTTACGGTGTGATGAGCGCTGTATTTCTCCTTTTTATTGTGATGGGCGTAGTTTCCATGAAAAATGCCAGGGTATTTGAGAAGAAAGCGGAATCGGAGAATACCCTTCGTGAAACGTTGGAGAAGTGGTGCAGAGAAAATCTGGACGCTGAAGAAATCGACAAGGAGCTTGGAGATGTGTCAGGGGATGGGGAAGAGATTCTCTACTTTAAGCGGTATGAGAAACTGAAAGAGAAGCTGAATCATCAGTTTATGAATCTGGATCAGGCCTTTCTGGAAAATCTTATCGACGAAACCATATATGATATGGTGTTTGGAGATATATGAAAATCACAGTAGTATGTGTGGGAAAAATCAAGGAAAAATTTTACAGGGATGCTGTTTCAGAATATGAGAAGCGTCTGAGCAGATACTGCAGATTTGAAATTCTGGAGGTGGCGGACGAAAAAACCCCGGAGGGCGCGGGGAGCGCTTTGGAGGAGCAGATCAAGGAAAAAGAGGGGAAGCGGATTCTGGCCAGGATAAAAGAGGATGCGTATGTGTGCACCCTTGAGATCGGAGGCAGAAAATTTTCCTCGGAGGGCTTTGCGGCCTATCTGGAGAAGGCTGCTTTAAGCGGAAAAAGCAATATCGTTTTTGTGATCGGCGGCTCCCTCGGACTGCATCAGTCTGTGCTTGACCGGTCGGATCAGGCTGTCAGCTTTTCGGATATGACCTTTCCGCACCAGCTCATGAGAGTGATTTTAAGTGAACAGATTTACCGGGCTTTTCGGATTATTCACAAGGAGCCGTACCATAAGTAAGGGCGGTTTGTCGCATTTGGATATGATATAGTGTGAAGTAATGAATCAAATAAAACGTTTGGAAAGAGAGTGGACAAATAGTGTTTCACTCTTTTTTCGTAGAACCGAGAAATGAATGCTCATGTACGGTAAAGAAGCAAGCAACCGAAAACAACAGATAGACTGCCAGCACCACATTATTTCGAACCAAAGACCAAAAGACAAGCACCATGGGAATGTGTATAACTTGCTATTCCCACAATGCCGACGACTACGGAATCCCTTTCATTCCTCATGTCAAATAGCATAAATTTAAAAATTTGGTACCAAAATAGCATTTTTTATTAAGACAACGCATATTTAAACTTGCTATAATAAATAAGAGTGCAAGGAGGATATAGGATGAAACACCAAAAAGAAGTTGTTAAAAAAGTCATAGATTATATCGAGAAGAATTTAGAGAAAGAAATTGACTTAGATAATATATCAAAAAATGTTGGTTATTCCAAATTCTACCTTAATCGCATTTTTACAGAGTATACAGGAATTACCATGTATAAATATTTACAAAGCCGCAGGCTCACTGTCGCTGCTGAAAAACTGGTAAAAACAGATAAGCCAATAATGCAAATTGCGTATGAAGCTGGATATGATACACAACAATCATTTTCATTTGCTTTTAAACAAATATATTTATATCCACCTAAAATTTATAGGGACATGGGAATCTTTATACCAAAACAAAACAGAATTTCTTTGTGTTGTTCCTATATCTCTAGTTACAAATTTATTACACAAATTAAGGAGATTGCTGCATGAGTACGATACCTTATGTTATTGAACAGACAAGCCGTGGAGAAAGAAGTTACGATATTTTTTCACGGTTACTATCCGACAGAATTGTTTTTTTGGGGGAAGAAGTAAGCGATATGTCAGCCAGTCTGATTATTGCTCAAATGTTGTTTTTAGAAGCACAAGACCCCGAAAAAGATATACAGTTATATATAAACAGTCCTGGAGGTTCTGTATCAGCCGGTTTTGCTATTTATGATACAATGCAATATATAAAATGTGATGTTTCAACTATTTGTATTGGTCTTGCCGCCAGCTTTGGAGCTTTTTTATTAGCTGGTGGAACGAAAGGAAAACGTATCGCTTTGCCAAACGCAGAAATAATGATACACCAACCAGCAATTCACGGAAATGGCATTCAGGGACAGGCAACAGATATAAAAATAACATCCGACCATATACAAAAAAGCAAAGAACGCCTAAACTCTATTTTAGCAGAGAATACTGGAAAAAGCATTGAGGAAATTGCCCTTGCAACAGAACGTGATAATTATATGTCAGCAACCGAGGCAATGGATTTTGGGTTAATTGATAAAATCATAGATAAGCGTTGAAATGTTTCATGTGAATACTTAAAAATCCAATCGCACATATGCTCAAGCTATACAAGAGCGTTGGCGCGAATTGGGGCTATTAGCAAAGCCAGCCGAGCCAGTCAACGGCAAGTAAATGGGCTACGCCCACCATTGACAGCCCCGCCTGTCTTTGCTGGTAGGCAGCTAAGGGGCGACAGCAAAAAGTGCTGCCGCCCTTTCTCATCATTCAGAAAGGGGGAATTTCCATGACCGAGTTAGAATATCAAGAATATATCCGGCATACGCACAATGCCTATTGCAAGATTGTCATTCGCCATGCAGTCATAGATAAAATTTTGAATCTGCGCCGGAGGTGGGAACGGGAAGTTTCCCTTGACTATCTGATGAATGAGAAGTTT